>CBIHMX010000572.1:0-2545 GCA_966211115.1 uncultured Gemmatimonadaceae bacterium
CTGGCGTCAGGCAGGGCGAGCGGACCTGACGATTATGGTCGCCTGAATGAAGCCGAGCGGGATGCTGTTTTGCGCGATCAGTCGATCGACTTCGTTCGCGAGCACCCGGGCGTCGCGATTCGTCTGGGAATCGCTAAAGCATACGGATTCTTCTGGGGTAACTGGCCTGGTTTTCGGCCAGTGACATTGCTCGCATTCATCGGGGCGCTCATTGCGATGCGGAGGCGACGCGGTTGGATCATTGGCGGCCTGATACTGCTCTACGTAATCCCATACACACTCTCCGCCCCGCTCTACTATCGATACCGCGCCTCGATCGAGCCACTGATGTACGTGCTCGCGGGAGTGCCTGTCGGCCTGTGTCTTGACCTGATGCTCAATCGCGTGAAGTCACGCAAGTGGTGGCCACGCCCGGCGACAGCTTGAGCGAGGTCGCCTCGACCGCCTCGCTCAATCAGGCTTTGGGAAGAACAGCTCGTTGCCGTCAGGATCGTCGACCTGGACGGTGTCGTACCCCCACCATGTCTCGGTGCTGGGAACGGAACGTTCGGCGAACTCGCGTCGAAGATCGGCGAGTGCTTCCGACGTCAGTTCGATGAACAGCCGTCCCCGATCGCGGCGCGTTTCGTCCTCACAAAGGATGATTTCACACTCGCCATGGTTGACCTGGCAGATCTTCCCCGCACCATCCTCCGAGTGCCAGCCCTTTTCGAACCCGAGCATCTCGATGTAAAAGCGGGCGGCGCGATTCACGTCAGTGACGAAGAAGACCGGGCGGGTGTACCACCGGTGAACAACCTGGCTCAGTGAAACCTCACTCATCTCCTGCCTCCGTGTTCCTCTCCGACGCCTCTGGCAGATGGCGTTGCGCTGAAGACTTGAGATTTTCTCGCATCACGTCCTTCAGTTGATTCAGATCTGTCGTGGATAGTGCGTGTTTTGGAATGTAATACGGCTCCTTTGAGTACCCATGATAGATCAACAGAAATCGCTTCGTTTCGATAACGTCATCCACGAACGACCAAGGCATTGGCTTCGACCATTCCGAGGACGGAGAAAAGCCGGCTGCGGTGAACGTCAGACTTTCAAACTCGCCCGCGTCACCTGAGCGCACACGACGCAGTTGCCTGGCGTTAACTGACGTGAGCAATGCGGGTGCACCCCAGATCCAGAACGCGCCGAGAACAACAATCGGCAGGTCATTGGTAATGAGCATGGCCGTTAGCACGGGCTCACCGACGACGGCGCGCAGCACGGGATCGATGAATCCGCCCGCTCCAATGATGCTTCCGCACAATCGCAACCACGACCGTACCCTTCGTCCCGCTCGAGCCTGCATGAGCGCTTCCGCGTGTTCCCTTGGGAGGTACGGAAACGTGACAGTCAGTTGGTCGACCACTGTTGGGAGGCTATATGACGAAGTCGCGCGACGGAATCATGCACAGACGACGTCACGGTACACGCTCACTTGCTCCAGGGTGGTGCGATACCGACTGACCGCGCATACGCGATGAGCTGGCCGAGATGCTCATGTTGATCGCCCGAGATCAGCAGCGCAACTCTCGGAAACCCCATTCGGGCCGGGAGGAATTCCGGAATCAGGCGAGTGGGGTCAATGGAGTCCAGTGCCCCACGGCAATGGGCCCAGGACGTGCCGAGCTGCGCAACGATTTCGGGCTTGTCGATGATCTGTTCCAGGGCTCGCATCCGCTCGTTAGGAGGGCCGAAGTCGGCTGGCGGCTTCGCGGCAACGGCCAGTGGACACATGTAGAACCATTCGCCGGCGACGTGCATGAGCACTTCCGAGATGCTGCGCACGCCAGCACCAGGACGCCAGGAGTACTTTTCCGCGGGAATCGCCTGGGCAAGCGCCACGATCTTGTCATGCAGGACAGTCAGGTCGCCAGCGAACTGGCGTTCCAGCGGCGCCTCGATCGGCACGGCGGCCCCGGGACTTTGAGCCCGGCCGCTGTTGGCGAACATGGAGCACGTCATGGCGATCGTTGCAAGAAAGGCGCGGTGCATTCGAATCTCCGACCATGGATATGATGGACACGACTTGGACGTGCTGCGTACCGGGGGATGCAGACTCCTGTTCCCGTCTCCCCGGCTAACGCACGGAGCGCAAAACGTCTCCGAACATGGCGTCTCTCCTTGACGGAATAGGAGAAAGCGTACAGCTTCTCCTATCCCGCATAGGAGAACCGATGGCGCGGTCCGCGGAATTGCTGCCTGGCAACCTCGATCTGGTCATTCTCAAGGCCATATCGCTCGGCGACGTCCACGGATACGGAGTACTGATGCGCATTCAGCAGATTTCCGGCGGCGCCATCCTCGTCCAACAGGGCGCGCTGTACCCTGCCCTGTACCGGCTGGAACGGAACGGATGGATCAGAAGTCGTTGGGGCACATCAGCCAACAATCGGCGCGCGAGATTCTATCAGCTCACGGCGCTTGGGCGCCGACAGTTCGAGCAGGAGCAGGGCAGCTGGCAGCGTCTCGCCGATGCGATCCAAATCTCGATCGATGTCTCGCGCTTCGAGCA
>CBIHMX010000573.1:0-2544 GCA_966211115.1 uncultured Gemmatimonadaceae bacterium
GTAATCGCGCCACGTCTCACCGAAGAATCCCGCTCGCGGGTCATAGGCGCGAGGCGTGTAGTTGCAGTCCGGCAGTTCAACGAACGAGGTGTGTACGCGAATACTCGCCGCTTCCCCGGCTGCCGCCACGCTGCTGACGCCCTCGAAGAATGCGCCGCCGCCGCCGCGACCTCCGCCGCCGCCACCGCCCGGCTGCGAGATGAAGGTCAGTTCAGCCTCCATCTCGGTGTTCTTCGGGAAGTTCAACGTCATCGGCATGTAGATCGAGCTGCGCGTGTTGTCGAGCCGGTACGACCCCATGCGTTGCCCGAGGTTGTTGGCGTCGCGCAGCAGGAAATCGGTCATGTCGACCAGGACACGACGGCCGCCGTCACTTTCCGCTGCGACCTGGAAGCCCCACAGGATCGACCGCGCGAACGCATCTCGCACCGCCTTCACCTCGGCCGGGTTCGCACTCGAGGAGCGATAGTCGTAGTTAGGCTGCACCATCATCACTTTCGGTCCCACTCGCTCGAACTTGACGATGCGCGAACCCTGGAGCCCGCCCCGGTCGATCCCGATGTCATTCGACCCGAGGCCCGCCCCCAGGCCCATCATGTGCAGTACCTCGGTGTTCAGCCTTGGCACTTCCATGAACAATTGGCCCGCCGCCGAATCCCAGTAGAGCGGGAAGAACCCATCGAGCTTCCGCATCGACGCCGTTCGGTCCTCGATGGTCCGGAGCGCACCCGTTCCGCCGCCCCGACCCTGCGCATCCAGAACGGCAGGACCGGTCAGTAGTGCGAAGGCGACCGTGGCGCAGGCAAGGCGGATACCGTGGGAAAATGGAGCAGCGGACATGACAACCCTCCGTGGGGACATCGATCAGAACAGCCGGCGTTTTCCGTGGTGAAAAGTGAATCGGCGTCAGACCGAATCGCAAACGATTCGTACCGGAATCGTTGCACAATTCGCTGTCGAGCGGTCACGTTTCGTGCGTCGCCGGACCGAATCCCCGAATGTCCTTTCGCCTGATCGCCGTTCTCACCGGCAGTTACCTGCTCGGCTGCTTCCTTTCCGCGTATTACGTCGCCCGCTGGCGTCACGGCGTCGATATTCGCGCGTCGGGCAGCGGGAACGCAGGCGCTCGTAACATGGCCCGCGTCCATGGCCTGTTCGACGCGGGGCTGACGCTCTTCCTCGACGCAACCAAGGGCGCGATCGCCGTCGTGGCCGGGGCGTGGCTGGTCGGTCCCGAGTGGGCCGGCGCCTTGGCGCTGACCGCCGCGATTGTCGGACACATCTGGCCGGTTCAGCTCTCGTTCCATGGCGGCAAGGGCGCGGCCACGGGTTTGGGCGGCATGCTGTTCATCGACCCAGTGGCCTGTTTGGCACTCCTCGGCGTCGGGGCGGTCGCGTTTGCGCTGACGACAGACTTCTTCAAGAGCGGGTTGATCGCTATCGGCCTGGCCGCCCCCATGCTCTACGTCTACCGGCACGATGCGGCGACGGTGGGCGTGGTCGCCCTGGCGTCATTTCTCTGCCTGGTGATCAATCACCCCGTGCTCGACATGCCGCGCCAGCCTCGCGCACCAGCCTGAATCAGTCGTCGGCCCGCTTGTGCGCCAGGATCAGGATCCGTTTCCATCCCAGCACAACACCGGTCACGGTCATCACCGCCAGCATCGCGCTGCCGGACGCCATGATGGCCATCCCTGTGGCGCCGAACAGTTCTCCCGTGTGGAGGTGCTCGACGGCGGCCAGGGCGCGGTCGGCGCGATTGCCCTCTCGCTTTGGCCGCAACTCCACCACCTCGGCGGTGGAACGATCCAGGTATGTCGTGTCCGACGCGCTGATCACGGCAACCGCGTTTGCCGGTGCCGCGCGATACGGCGTTGGCTGATCGCCTGCCAGGCGATAGACCGGACCGGGGAAGAAAAGGAGGAGGCCGGTGATGGTCATCGATAGCGCCGGTACCAGGAACCAGAGGCCGCTCGCGTTATGCAAGTCCCACGAGACGCGATACACGGAACCCCGCCAACGCGTGAACTTCCAGTGTTTCTTTCGCCACCAGAGCCAGAGTCCCGTCAGTGCCAGTAGCAGAGCTTCCGCGGTCGCCACGGTGACGATCAACCGTCCGCGTTGACCCAGGAACAGGTTCACGTGCAGCCGTCGCATGACGGCACTGAAATTCTCGAACGAGATCGTGTTCAACTGGCGGAAGCGAATCACCGATCCGTTCGCCGGATCGACGAATGCGCGCGACCGATCGTTCAGCGTCGCGACGATCGCCCTGCCGCTGTCGAGGGCGACGCTCGTCACGCGCCGCGGCGCATACTGCTGTTCCAGTGCGCCGATGATCGCGGGCACGCCGGCCGTGACCGCCACGCCTGACGCTTCGGGCACCGGGATCAGTAGTTGTTCGAGCGGCACCTGCACGACGATCCAGGCGCCCGTGGCCGACGCAACGGCAATGACGATCGCGCCCGTCAGGCCAAGAATGAGGTGAAGCCAGAGAAGGAGACCGCGGAAGGTCATCGAGAACAGGAAGTCGATGCGGATGAG
>CBIHMX010000574.1:0-2540 GCA_966211115.1 uncultured Gemmatimonadaceae bacterium
CGAACATGCTCCACGATCGTCGGGGCGGCACGCGTCGGCATCGCGTCGGCGGTCACGACGTGCGTCGTTGCCGGCGCATCGAGTGTGGTTTGCGTGCCTCGCGACGCAGTGATGACGATGCCATCGAGTTGCAGATGCCGCGCGCCAAGGGTGACGAGGACCGGTGAACGGCCGTCGACGGTTACCGTCTCGGGGCGGAAGCCGATGGCCGTCACCGAGAGCACCAGGTTCCCCGGCTGGACATTGCCGAACGTGAACGCACCGGCGCTGTCGGTGGTCGTTCGCCCGACTGCTTCCCGTGCGCGCTGCAGGACGACGCGCGCTCCAATGACCGGAGCCTGGCTGGCGCTGTCCCTTACGGTGCCCCGGACGATTACGTCCTGCGCTTCCGCGGTTGCCGTACCTGACGCCAGGAGGGCGATCGCCAGGCACTTGCGGTGCGCAAATTTCACAACGATGCCGGTCGCAACGCCTCACGCAGCTCAGCACGTCCCGACCGTCCCAGGACCCAGAAGTAGTACACTGCGAACGCGACGTTCATGAGAGACAGTCCGAGAAACGCCGGTGGCTGGCCGAGCGGGAGCCACCAATAGCCGTAGGCGACGGCGCCCATCAGGCGACCGATGATGGCGACGGCGATCATGGCCAGCGTGCGTTCCGGGTTGATCGCCGTGACGCAATACACGAGCGGCAGCACGAACAGGAACACCGACGCGTACGTCGGCCAGAAGTCCAGCGTGCCCTGCACGGGAACGCCTAACCAGCGCGCGGTCGCAGTGGGAGCGAACAGCAGCGGTATGGCGCCGCTGAGATCCACCAGCGCGCCGAGGATGAGCGACCAGCGGAGCTTGCGGACGGGCAAGAGCGAAGCACTGGTGGTTGAGGCGTGGTACGGGGCGCTGGTCACGGATAGCTCCGGAAAGATCGACGGCGGGTTGCGACAGGCGAGTCGCCCCGTACGGCGGAAGGGAGGCGACCTGACACCGCCCGTTGACCGCGACCATCTCGCGGCGTCCCACGGGTGGAGCGCGCCTAACATATGACCCAAGATGATTAGCGGCCAGAGCAGTACCAGTTCATGGTCCACACGTCGTCCTGCTGCCACCCACCCCACGCCCTTCTCGCGGCCATCGGCTCGACGGGGGGCGGCAAATCGGCGAGATTGCCCGCCGAACATCTACATCGACTGGGAGGTCGTCATGCTGTCGCGCCGCCGGTTCGTCCAGACATCGTCGCTCGCTGTCACCGCTACCGCTTGTGGTGTGGCGCGGGGGGATGACGACGGAGGCGGGACCGACTCGTTGCCGCCTTCCCTGGCGGCCCTGACCTCGATGAAGGATCAGGCCACGCCGATCAGCGTCGATGAGCGCCGGGCGCGCCTCGAAAAGGCGCGCCGGCTGATGACGGAGAACCGGATCGATGCGCTCATGCTTACCGGCGGGACGTCGTTGGTCTACTTCACGGGCATGTCGTGGGGCCTGTCCGAGCGGATGACCGCCGTGATCGTCCCCGCCAGGGGCGACGCGTTCATCGTGACCCCGCAGTTCGAGGAAGAGCGGACGCTCGAGCAGGCACGCACGGGCCCACTCGGCGCCAACACCAGGGTCATGACCTGGGAGGAGGACGAAAGTCCGTCAGCGCTGGTCGCCCAGGGACTGCGCGACGCCGGTATCGCCAGCGGATCGATCGGCGTGGAGGAGACCGTCCGGTTCGTCTTCTCGAACATGGTGGCGACCGCCGCACCGGCCGTCCGCATAACGAGCGGCACACCGGTCACCGCCGGATGCCGGATGGTGAAGGACCAGCACGAACTCGCGTTGATGCGGCTCGCGTCGCAGGTGACGCTCAAGGCCTACGAGGCCGCGTGGAAGGCGCTTGCCGATGGCATGACGCAGGACCAGTTCGGCGACCTCGTCGCACAGGCGCACCGGCAGCTCGGCTTCTCGGGCAGCGCCGGCGTGCAGGTTGGCGAGTACTCGGCCATGCCACATGGCTCGGTCCAGCCGCAGGTCATTCGGGAGGGGTCGATCCTGCTGATCGATGGCGGCTGCAAGGTCGAAGGGTATTCGTCGGACCTCTCGCGCACGTTCGTGTTAGGCAGGGCGACCGACCGGATGAAATCGGTGTTCGACCTCGAATTGCGGGCGCAATCGGCGGCTCTGGCCGCGGCGAAGCCTGGCGTCGAGTGCCAGGCGGTCGATGCGGCGGCGCGGAAGGTGATCGAGGACGGCGGATTCGGCCCGGGCTACAAGTTCTTCACGCACCGTGTCGGCCACGGCATGGGCATGGACGGACACGAGTGGCCGTACCTGGTGAAGGGAAACACGCTCAAGCTGGAACCGGGGATGACTTTCAGCGACGAGCCCGGGATCTACATCCCCGGCGAGTTTGGCGTCCGACTCGAGGACGACATGGTCATCACCGAGGCCGGAGCAGAGCTGTTCACGCCCCAGAGCACCAGCCTCGAGACCCCCTTCTAATCGGGGTCAGACACGGGGTCAGACACGGGGTCTGACCCCGTGTCTGACCCCGTGTCTGAC
>CBIHMX010000575.1:0-2539 GCA_966211115.1 uncultured Gemmatimonadaceae bacterium
GGGCTCGACACCGGCATTGGCGTCCAGCAGGGCCACGGCACCGTCGAGCACGCGTAACGAGCGCTCGACCTCGACCGTGAAATCCACGTGCCCCGGCGTGTCGATGATGTTGATCCGGAATTCCGGCCCTTCGCCACCGTCGGTGCTGGACCCGTGGCGCTGCCAGAAGCAGGTCGTGGCCGCGGACGTGATGGTGATACCGCGTTCCTGTTCCTGCTCCATCCAGTCCATGGTGGCGGCGCCATCATGGACCTCGCCCATCTTGTGGGACTTGCCCGTGTAGTAGAGGATGCGCTCGGTCGTGGTCGTTTTCCCGGCATCGATGTGGGCCATGATGCCGATGTTGCGATAGTGCTCGAGCGGTGTCGTACGTGGCATTCGAATCGCGTATCTGTCTGGCGTCGCCGCCAATTATTTGATGTTCTCGACGCTCGGCCTTCGAGCCTCGATCCTGCCTTGAAATACAAACGCGGGTGGACCGGGCGTCCCTTGAGCAGGGACCGGTATCCATCCGCTGTCGCCGGGTTTCACGCCACTGCAGCGCGTGAGGGACCGAAGGCGCGCCGGTTACCGCTCCGGCGTTCAGTTTTCCTGCGTTGCTTTTCGGGAAGGATTCCAGCCGTTCGGCCGAATCCACGATCCTGTCCGAGCGATCCCCGTGATTTCACGAGCCCATAGGGGCCGACGCGCAGCACGTCGGTTATCTCCGTCAGCCAACTTCAGTTCAAGCCGGACCTCGGGAGCCGCGCAATTTGCTCCGCTGATGCTCGAAAGTCAACACAGAGAAGGAGATGGGACTGCGCGTGAGGCGGAACTTACGCGCAGGGAACCGATCATGGACACGACACGTCGAAATAACTCGGGAACGACCGTCAGTCGACCGTTCAAGTGACTCGCAGCCACCCAGGTTGCAGCCGTCGATCGCATGGCAAAACATATGATCGTCGCCGCCACTCCACCCCGCCTGTCCCGTAAACTGCCAAACCGCAACAACTTGGGCTTCTCGTACAAATCCCAAGCCATCGAAGCACGTCGGCCGCCCCGCCTTCAGTAAGAGCCGAGTGTCCCGGCCCGCTTGGCGTAGGTCAGGGCCCATCGCATCGCGAGCGAGCCGAGCAACAACAGGACGGCCCCGATTGCGGCCAGTATCGCAACGTTGCCCGCGACCGCCGCGAAACTCTCACCCTGCAACAGGACGCGCCGCAGCGCGCTGAGCCCGTAAGCCAGCGGCGTCACTTTCGCGATCACGCCGAGCCAGGAGGGGATCGCAGAGACCGGGAAGTAGGCGCCGCCGAAGAAAGTCGACAGCAGCGTCACGAATTGCGTGAGCGGTCCGGAGGTGCGGAACGCGATTACGAGCGCGGCCGCCATCAACCCGATCCCGAAATGCGCGGCCACGAGCAGACCCAGGATCAGGAGCGCCGACAGGGCGTTGCTCCAGGCGATCACAGCCCCGATCGCCCAGCCGGCAGTGATCATGACCACAGCCCGTATGAGCGTGAGCAGGAGTCCGTAGGACGACATGCCCACCAGGAGCGACGGCACCGATGCCCGCGTCATCAGCAGCGACTCGAAATAGCCGGACGAGATACCTCCGCTGATGGCGCCAGACAGTGCATTCATCGACGTGCCGATGAACATCAGCGAGATCATGCCGACGAGCACGAATCCGAACAGCTGCTCCGACTCGCCCGCAATCGTCTGGGCCATGGTGGGCTGCAACGCTCGCGTCACCAGGTAGAGCGGGAAGACGGTGATCAGCAGACCCGCGAACTGCATAACGAGCGCCAGACGGTAGCTGCGCTGCTGGTACCACGCGGCGCGGACCAGGGCGAGAATCGTCCTCATGCGCGACGCCCCTCCCCGCGCTTCACGACACCCTCGATCAGGTCGGCCAGCGACGCCCGAACCGGTTCGAATACGGAAATCCGTAGCCCGTTCCCTGCCAGCGTCGCCAGCACGGCCGACGGATCATGGTGCAGGTCCATCTGCAGGATGACTTCGTGCCAGCCGGGATCGATGGCAGAAGCCGAAGACACTACGGATACGCCACGATTGGCCAGCTCCGCGAACGCGGCGTGGCCCGGCTCCGTGGTAACGAGGCGGTACCGGACGCCGAGGAAGTCGCGCGACAATTGTGCCGCTACTCCGCTGGCGAGGAGCCGGCCGTGGTCCAGCACACCCACACGATCGCAGAGTTCGAACGCCTCCTCGGCGTTGTGCGTGGCGATGATCACGGCGCAGCCGCGCTGTTGCGCCAGCTCGTCGCGGAGGAAACTCCGGAACTCGCGCGCCGAAATCGGGTCCAGGCTGCGCGTCGGTTCGTCGAGCAGCAGCAGCCGGGGACGCGTCAACAGCGCCCGGGCAATGAGCAACCGCTGCAGCATGCCGCTCGAGAACTGTCCGACCATCTTTTGGCCGGTGTCGGCGAGTGAAACCGCCTGCAGTACCTCGGTGATGCGCGCGTCCCGCTGGTGCCGGTCGACAGCCTGCAGGTCCGCGTACACTTCGAGGTTCTGGCGGGCCGATAGCCGGTAGT
>CBIHMX010000576.1:0-2536 GCA_966211115.1 uncultured Gemmatimonadaceae bacterium
TTCTTGCCTTTGGTGGCACGACTCCTGCCCTTCCAGGCATCGCACAAACCTAACGTGATTGCCGTCTCACTCAGGCCGGGCGTAGCAGAATGTCAAACCGTCCTTACGCAACGCAGCACACTCCACGATCGAACCGTACGCCACGCCGCCGTCGCGGCCTGACGATGATCGAGACCATGATCACGCTGGTCGTTTTCGGCACCATCGTATCGATGGCGCTCCCGAAAATGAGCGATGGTATTCGGCAGCGCCGAGTCATTGGTGCGGCCAACGCGGTGAACGCCGACATACCAGCGGCGTTCTCATTGGCGGCACGGCAGCGCAAGCCGGTCGCGCTTTCATACGACGCCTCGTCAGGCGAACTACGGGTAACTGATCGCGCTGACGGAACGATCTATCTCCGGCGGCCACTGCGGTCGACGTCCGAATACATGCTCGACAGCGTTCTCGTGTCACCGGCGACGGTGCAGCTGTTCCCAAACGGTGTCAGTTCAGCCGCCTTCACCGTGCGGCTCTATAGCGGACGGTTCGCGCGCGAGATCAGCGTTGGACGGACCGGATTCACACGACTCACAATTCCTTGACGGGCGGGGTGGAATGACAATGGACATGAAGCGAATGAAACGCAGAAAGCCCGGTCGCAAGGGCGTGGCCGTTCTCGAGGTCATGGTTGGAATCGTGGTTCTCGCGATCGGGCTGCTCGGCGTGGCCGGAATGACCGTCAGTGCCGCGCGACGTGCGACCGGGCTGTCGACCCAATCGGTTCGCGATGGGATCGTGCTCCAGGAGCTGAACAAGCTGGCGTCGCTACCGTACGACTCCTTGTCGGAGCGAACGGGATGCACCACCAACACCTCGGGTACGCTGACGTACACCCGTTGCGTCGCCGTCACTGACGTCGACGAAGGCATCGGCTACAAGCGCGTCCAGCTCATCGTGACGCCATCGACAACGTACGCGCGCGCTGAAACACTGTACGTGAACCGGGCTCGGGCCACGGCCATCAACCCGCTCGGCCAATGAGCGCTCGACGAAAGGGACCCGTGCGGGCCGGCCTCAGCCTGATCGAGATCCTGGTCGCATTGACGCTGCTGGGCATCATCGGCATGTCGATCCTGCGGACGTTTACCTCACAGGCACGCCTCGCCGACCTCCAGGTCAAGCGACTCGATGCCCGGGCGGTGTCGCGTGCTCCGGTGAACCTGCTCATGTCCGAAGCGCGAATGGTCGAAACGGGCAGCGGCGTGGTGGCCGCGTCGGGCTCCTCGATCACACTGCGCGTGCCGATCGCGATGGGCATTGTCTGCGGCACGTCCGGTTCGTCGACGGTGCTGAGCCTGATGCCGGTCGATTCGGTTGTCCTGGCCTCGGCAGCCGTCTCGGGTGCCGCGTACCGTGAGCCCAGCGGAGCCTATGCCTACAGCGAAGGTGCCACCACTGTCTCGTCAGGCGGCGGTACGACCTGCAATACGGCGAGCATAACGACGGTGAGCGGCGGCCAGACGGTCCTCGTGTCGCCGCAACTGCCGGCCGCGGCGACGGCGGGCACAGCTGCCTTCATCTACCAGCGTGTCCGTTACGAGTTCGCGACCTCGACGATCATCGCCGGGCGAGTTGGTTTGTGGCGCACGCTCGAGGCATCGGGCGCCACCGAGGAAATAGCCGCGCCATTCGATGGTTCGTCGCGATTCCGCTTCTATCGCAGCGACAATGATACCTCCGACATCGTCGTTCCTCCGCTGGCCGAGATTCGCGGCCTCGAACTCGCGCTGGTCGGTGCGAGTGAACGCGCGCGCTTCGGTCGCTCGACGCCTGAAACGTCGCGCATGCAGACCGCGGTGTTCTTCATGAACCGGGTTGACTGATGACCATGAACCGATCTTTCCGCAGGCCGCGCCCCCGTGCGCGCCGTGAACGCAAGGGAATGGCGCTGGTGCTTTCCCTCGTGCTGGTGGTGGTGCTGTCGGCGACGGCAGCGGCCGCGCTCAGCATGACCGGCAGCGAACGCCGCGTGGTCGAAGACCAGGAAGCGGCGTTCGAGGCCCACGCCATGGCCCGCTCCGCGTACGACCAGTTCCTCACCAATCCCGAGGTGCTGCTGCCGTCCTTCGATCCGCTCACCTTCGTGGGACCGGACTCGACGCAGTTCACGTTCGACGACGGCTACGCCTGGGTGAGCGTGCAGCGCATCCGCCCAACGATTTCGGGGAGCGCGCCGCTCTTCCTCGTGAGGTCGCGCGCGGTGCGCACAGCCGACCGGCCGGTGCGCATACCGGTGGCGGAGCGTGTCTTCTCCCAGTACGCGCAGTGGCAGACCGGCGCCATGCCGACGATTGCCGCCTGGACGAGCCTGACGGGGCTCGGCAAGAATGGTGGAGCGGGTACCATCGCCGGCAGCGATAACTGCGGCCAGTCGACGGCGGTGGCGGGCGTGGCGGTGCCGGCGACGCCTGGCTATCAGCAAAACGGCGGTTCGTCGGTGCCGGCGGGTTCGCCGAACATCCTCAACATGGGTGCGCAGGTCGATGCGAACGGC
>CBIHMX010000577.1:0-2528 GCA_966211115.1 uncultured Gemmatimonadaceae bacterium
ATGCCCAGGGCGAGGATGTCGTCGCGGGTATCAGGACTCCGCTGCACATCGCTGAAATGGCGAAGCGGCTGCCCGAAGCGTACGCGGAACTGCTCGCGGTGCAGGAAAAGCTCGAGCGGCACTTCCGCGACATGCAGGACCTGGAATTCACGGTCGAACGAGGCACGCTTTATTTGCTGCAGACGAGGACGGGCAAGCGGACCGCCGCAGCATCGGTGCGCATTGCTTGCGACATGGTCGACGAAGGGCTGATCGACTACAAGCTCGCGGTGCTGCGCGTGAACGCGGCGCAACTCGATCAGCTTCTTCATCCGGTGATCGACCCCGGTGCCCGCGCGACGCCGGTCGTGACGGGCCTTCCCGCCTCTCCGGGCGCGGCCAGCGGCATGGCGGTATTCGATCCCGATGTCGCAGAACAACGCGCCTCGTCAGGCGATGCCGTGATCCTCGTGCGTGAGGAAACCACGCCGGAAGATTTCCATGGCATGGTCGCCGCCAAGGCAATCCTCACGACCCGCGGTGGCATGACGAGTCACGCTGCCGTGGTGGCGCGCGGAATGGGCAAGTGCGCCGTGGTCGGGGCCCGCGACATCATCGTCGACGCCGAAAAGCGCGAGTTCCGCGCCAATGGCACGGTCGTGAACGAAGGGGACTGGATAACGCTCGACGGCGCCAGCGGCCGGGTGTTCATCGGCGACCTCCCCACGGTGCCATCCGAGGTCGTGCGGGTCACGCAGGGCCAGTTGATGCCGGCCCGTGCGCCCGTGTACCAGGCCTTCTCGCGCGTGTTAGGCTGGGCCGACGAAACGCGCCGGCTCAAGGTGCGCGCCAACGCCGATACCCCGAAAGACGCTCGTCAGGCACGCGGATTCGGCGCCGAAGGGATCGGGCTCTGCCGAACCGAGCACATGTTCTTCGAGGGCGACCGGATCCACGCCATGCGCGAGATGATCGTCGCCCGCGACGAAAATGGACGGCGCCGCGCGCTCGCCAAACTGCTGCCGATGCAGCGCGCGGACTTCGAGGCCATCTTCGAGGCGATGAGCGGATATCCGGTCAACATCCGCCTGCTCGACCCGCCCCTGCACGAGTTCCTGCCGCACGGCGGCGAGGAGACGAAATTGCTCGCTCGCCAGTTGCGCCTCCCGAGGCATGAACTGGTGCGCATCGTCGAGAACCTGCGCGAAACCAACCCGATGCTCGGCCATCGCGGCTGCCGGCTCGGCATTACGTATCCGGAAATCACCGAGATGCAGGGCCGCGCGATTTTCGAGGCGGCCGTTCGCGCGAGGAAGCGCGGCATCGACGTGCACGTCGAGATCATGGTGCCGCTGGTAGCGTCGCTGAACGAGTTTGCGAACCAGCAGGCCATTCTCGAGGACATCGCCCGCCAGGTTTTGGGACCGCTGGGGCCGGTGGATTATGAGATCGGCACGATGATCGAGCTGCCCCGCGCGGCGTTGACCGCGTCGGACATCGCGAAAGAGGCGGCGTTCTTCTCGTTCGGCACGAACGACCTGACGCAGACCACGTTAGGCCTGAGCCGCGACGACGCGGGGCGTTTCCTGCCAACCTACGTGGATCGCGGCATCTTCCCGGATGACCCGTTCCAGACGCTGGACACGACCGGCGTGGGCAAGCTCATTCGCATGGCGGTCAACGACGGCCGGACGACCAGGCCGGGATTGAAGGCGGGCATCTGCGGTGAGCATGGTGGTGAACCGCGATCGATTGCATTTTGTCACCAGGCCGGTCTCGACTATGTGTCGTGTTCGCCATTCCGTGTTCCCATAGCGCGTCTGGCCGCGGCGCAGGCCGCGTTAGGCACGTAGACCCGTACCGGAAAACGGATGCTGAAGCGCTCCATTCTCCTGCTGGCCGTTTCGGCGTGCGCGCAACCTGCCACTGACGCACCAGCGACGTTCGACCTCGCTCGGTACGAGATCGTCGACCTGACGCACGCGTTCAACGCCAACACGATCTACTGGCCGACGTCGACAAAGACGTTCGAGCATCCCGAGCAGGCGTTTGGTCCGACGCCCGGAGGCTGGTTCTACTCGTCATACGAGTTGAGCACCCCCGAGCACGGCGGTACGCACCTCGATGCGCCGATCCACTTCGGCCAAGGCAAGCAGACGGCGGACCAGATCCCGCTCAACAAGCTGGTCGCTCCAGCGGTGGTGATCGACGTCAGCGCCAAGGCGTCCGCTGATCGCGATTACCTCCTCGCACCCGAAGACATTGCCGCGTTCGAGAGCAAACACGGCCAGATCGCCGCGGGAACCATTGTGCTCCTGAGGACGGGCTGGAGCAGCAAATGGGGGAACCGCCTCGAATACCTCGGCGACACCACGCGGGGCGACGCGTCGAACCTGCACTTCCCGAGTTTCGGACCCGAGGCGGTGCGGATCCTTGTCGAACAGCGCAACGTGGCCGCCATCGGTGTTGACGTTGCATCGACCGACCGCGGCATGTCGACGGACTTCATGGTGCACCGCATCGCCGCCGAGGCGAACGTGCCCGGTTTC
>CBIHMX010000578.1:0-2524 GCA_966211115.1 uncultured Gemmatimonadaceae bacterium
GGGCTCGCCGGACTCGACAAGTTGTTAGGCGGAGGGCTGGAACGTGGGACCAGTACACTTTTCGTCGGCGCCGCCGGAACGGGCAAGTCCACCCTCGCTTCCCTGTTCTGCCAGCATGCCGCGGAATCAGGCATCCGGTCGTCGCTCTACATTTTTGACGAAAGTGTCAACACGCTGTTCAGCCGACTCGACGGCCTGCATATCGACCTGAGGCGTCACGCCGAGAGCGGCGTCGTGAACGTGATGCAGATCGATCCGGCCGAGCTGTCGCCGGGTGAACTGGTGCACAGGATTCGCAAGGCGGTCGGGGAGGAGGGCTCCCGGATCATCGTCATTGACAGCCTCAATGGCTACCTGAACTCGATGCCTGACGAGAGGTTCCTGATCATCCATCTGCACGAACTGCTGACCTACCTTGGCCAGCACGGTGTGGCAACGGTGATGGTGTCGGCGCACACAGGACTGATTTCGTCGCACATGCGCGCACCGATCGACGCGAGTTACCTGGCCGACGCCGTGGTGCTGCTGCGCTACTTCGAGTCGGAAGGTGAGGTGCGCCAGGCCATTTCGGTCGTCAAGATGCGCGGTGGCCCCCACGAGCGCACGATCAGGGAGTTCTCGCTCCGTGATGGCGTCGTTGGCATCGGGGATCCATTGCGCAACTACCGCGGTGTGCTGACGGGCGTTCCCGAGAAGAAGGCCATGCCGTGACGGACCTGTCCGGCGAGCGGCTCGAGCGCCGGCTGCTCATCCTGGCGCCCATCGGCAAGGACGCCGCGCTCATCGAGGCGAGACTGCGCCGCGACGACGTGGACTGCACGATCTGTCCCGACATCGAGACCCTCCTGCGCGAAATGGCTCGTGGTGTCGCGGCCCTCCTCATCGCCGAAGAAGCGGTCGAAGGCGACGTCCGCCTGACGTCGATGCTCACCCGGCAGCCCGCCTGGTCCGACCTTCCGGTGCTGCTGCTGACGCGCCAGGGCGCGGACAGCCTGTTCGTGGACCGCGCGACCACCCTCTTCGGCAACGTCACGTTACTCGAGCGACCCATCCGGGTCATTGCGCTCATCAGCGCCATCCGGGCCGCCCTCCGCGCCCGTGCCCGGCAATACCAGACGCGCGCCTACTTCCAGGAACGCGACCAGGCCGACCGCCGGAAGGACGAGTTCCTGGCCACGCTGGCGCATGAACTGAGGAATCCGCTGGCGCCCATCCGCAACTGGGTAAACGTCCTCCGCATGTCGGGTGGCCTCGCCGGCGGCGAACAGGTCTGGGACATGATGGACCGGCAGGTCAGCCACATGGTGCGCCTGGTGGACGACCTGATGGAGTTGTCGCGCATAACGAGGGGAAAGATCGACCTGCGGATGGAAATGGTGGAGCTGGCGCCGGTCATCCGCGCGGCCGTCGAAGCCAGTCGTCCGCAGATCGATGCCGCCGGCCACACGTTCACGCTGTCGCTGCCCGAGACACCGGTCGTCGTCCGGGGCGATACCGTACGACTCTCGCAGGTATTCGCCAACCTGATCAACAACGCGGTCAAGTACACCGAGCACGGGGGCGCCATCAGCATGGCCCTCCGGCGCGAGGGCCGGCACGCCATCGTCACCGTGAAGGACACCGGCATCGGCATCTCCCAATCGGCACTCCCCCGGGTGTTCGACATGTTCGTGCAGGTGGATGGTGACCACGAGCGCGTCAAGGCCGGACTCGGCATCGGGCTGACCCTCGTCCGCGGGCTGGTGGAGATGCATAACGGGAGAGTGGAAGCGCGCAGCGCGGGCATCGGCCACGGAAGCGAATTCATCGTCCGGCTTCCCGTGTCGGCCGACGCGCCGGCAACCGGTCAGGGCGATCGGCTCGACGTCCGGTTCCGCGGGCAGACGCGTGTGCTCGTCGTGGACGACAACGAGGACGCCGCCGACAGCCTCGGCGCGCTGCTGCAGGTGATGGGCGCCGACGTGCGCATTGCGCACGATGGCCCGACGGCGCTGGAGATCTTTCGCGAATACCATCCGGCGGCGGTCTTCCTCGACCTCGGCATGCCGGAAATGGACGGCTACGAGGTGGCGAAGCGGATCCGAGCCCTTCCCGGATCGGACACCGAACTCATTGCACTCACCGGCTGGAGCCAGGAGCGAGACCGAAAGCGCACGAAGGAAGCCGGCTTCGCGCGGCATCTGGCGAAACCGGTGGACTTCGAGACGCTCATGGCGGTGCTCCTGTCACTGGAGCCTTCAGCAGCGTCCTGAGGTTCCGTGCGGCCGTCCGCGCGAGCGATTCGTCACGTCAGGAACCATTTCGTCACTCGCGTTCAGGGCATGGCGCGCAGGCCGTGTCACTCGAACGAACGCGCACGACAGACCATTCGCGAACCAATCCTTCACGACAGTGACGCCTGGCGTCACGCCTGCCTGACGAGGTACCCATGTTACAGCGACTCGCTCGGCCAACGCTCCTTCTCACGTTCACCTTCATGGCGGGGCTCGCCATTGCCTGCTCCGACGACCCGACCGAACCCGTC
>CBIHMX010000579.1:0-2520 GCA_966211115.1 uncultured Gemmatimonadaceae bacterium
GTCGGTCCTCATGACGGGGAGTAACGCCGGCGCGGCGGATTCGCGGCTGATGCTCGTCAGGCGCGGCCCTCTCGTCCCCGGAGTCGGCGTGATTGCCACGCCGACCGGCATCCTGCGCCTGACGAGTGGCGGCACGGCCGTCTCGCCGGGACGGGCCGAGGTGGTGGCGCAGTTCGACGCGATTTCGTGCGACGACGCGGTGTTCCCGATGCCGTACCTGCCGCCACCCTCGCGCGCGAAGCCGGCCGCGGTGAGCGACGGCGCGAGTGGACACGTGGTGTGGGTCGAGGGCGGCCTGCTGTTGCCGACGCTGCAGCACGCGATGGTCATCGACATCGGCACGCAGGCCGGGGTGCGCGCGGGCGACCGCGTGACGATCCATGCGGCCGACGGAACGATCGCCGCCAAGGCCAACGTCGTTCGTGCGGACCCTCGCAGCGCCACGGTGAGGCTCGTCAGTCAGTCGATCGCCGCGCTGACGCCCGGCCTTCAGGTACGGGTCACGGAAAAACTCCCATAACGAGCGCGCGCTCGATTAGATTGGCGCGCAATTGCAGGCGCAGTCCGCTCGAGCCGGGTTCAACGATGGCCGTCAACGGCGCAGGGCAGACGCCCCGCGCCGTTCGGCTGTGAGTGCCTGACGAGTACGATTTACCAGGAACAGGAGACCCGAATGCGGAACCAGCGGGATGGGAAGGCAATTCGAGCGCGGCAGGCGGCTGGCGCATGACGAAGCGGGCGCTCGTGTCGGGCGGAGCGGGCTTCATTGGCTCCCATGTCGCCGACCGCCTCCTGGCGGAAGGGTATGCCGTCGAGATCCTGGACAACCTCTCGTCAGGCAGGCGGGAGAACATCCCCCGGGGTGCCGTGTTTCACGAGGCGGACATCGGGTCCGCAGACGCGGCGCAAGTCGTGCGTGATGGGCGGTTCGACGTACTGTGCCACCTCGCGGCGCAGATCGACGTGCGCAAGAGCGTACTCGATCCGGCGGCCGACGCCCGCATCAACATCCTCGGCACGCTGAACCTCCTCGAAGCCGTGCGGGCCAGCGGACATCCGACGCGCGTCGTCTTCTCTTCGACCGGCGGCGCGATCTACGGCGATTTCGTGCCGGTGCCGAGCGTCGAGGACATGCCCAAGGATCCGGAATCGCCGTACGGTATCGCCAAGCTCAGCGTGGAGCTGTACATGGGGTACTATGCACGTGTGCATGGCCTCGACACGGTCGCGCTGCGTTACTCGAACGTGTACGGACCGCGGCAGGATCCGCACGGCGAGGCCGGTGTGGTGGCGATCTTCTGCAACCGGATCCTGAAGCATCAGCCGCTCACGGTCTTCGGCGACGGACGCCAGACGCGCGATTACGTGTACGCGGGTGACGTCGCGCGGGCGAACGCCGCCGCGGCGACCGTGACCCTGCCGCCGGCTCGTCAGGTGGACGTTCGCGCGTTCAACATCGGAACCGGACGTGAGACGTCGGTGCTCGAACTGGCGTCCACGTTGACGAAGGCGTCAGGCAGCACGGTGCCGGTCGAGCATGCGGAAGCGCGGCCCGGTGAACTGCCGCGATCCGCGGTGTCCAATGGCAAGGCGGTGGAGGTCCTGGGGTGGCGTCCGGAAGTGAACCTCGAAGACGGACTTCGCATGACCTACGAGTATTTCGCCAATCGCGCCCGGGGGACGAGCTCGTGACCAGCGCGAACCTCATGGTGCAGGGCCAGCCGGTGCCGACTACCCCGCTGGAACTCATCACCGCGTCGGACACGGTCACGCAGGTGGTGCTCGGGTTCCTTGCGATTCTCTCGGCGATCAGCTGGACGATCATCTTCGCGAAATGGATCGAGTACCGGAAAGTGCAACGCGTCGGCGCGCAATTCCTCCACGACTTCGAGCGGGCGCATTCGCTCGACGAGGCGGCCCGGCTGGCGGCGAAGGGGAAGGGCAATCCGTTCACGCGCGTGTTCATGCGCGCGAAGGATTTTCTCTCCGATACGGCGCCGGCGATCGGTGCGACCACTGAACGCGGGGCGCGCCTCAGCGCGGCGCAGGTCGAGGCGCTTCGGCAGGTGCTCGACTCGCAGACCGACGCGGAGCGCGATCTCTTGGGGCGTTACCTGACGGCGCTGGCGACAATCGGCTCGGTCAGCCCGCTGATCGGGCTCCTGGGAACGGTGTTAGGCATCATCCGGTCGTTCCTCGGCATTACCGCTAGTGGATCGGGAAATATCGGAGCCGTGGCTCCGGGTGTGGCGCAGGCGCTGGTCGCTACGGCGCTGGCCCTGGCGGTCGCGATCCCGGCGGTCTTCGGGTACAACATTTTTGCCAACAGGCTGAACGGGATCGATGGCGAGCTTGAGGGGTTTGGATCTGAATTGATTGCGTTGCTCGTCCGGGAAGGAAGAATCTAGGCCAAGAGGAGATACGGGAGTCTTGAGACGGAGACGGAGCGGGCGGCTTCAGCTGAACGCCGAGATCAACGTGGTGATCCACATCGACGTGATGATGCTCCTGCTGGAGATC
>CBIHMX010000580.1:0-2518 GCA_966211115.1 uncultured Gemmatimonadaceae bacterium
CGAAAGACATCTGGGTGGCGAGTTGCCTGGCATGGCCGAAACTCAATGTGCCCAGTTGCGCGATGATGGCCGTGCGGGGAATCGGGCCCGCTTTTGCTTCCTGCCTGATCATCATGGCATGGGCAAACAGGGTCTCGCCAGGCGGCAGGTCGATCGCGGCCTGGCGCAGGTCGATGACCTGCGGATAGCCGTAGATGCGGCCCCGGACGCGTTCACGGATGTAATCCGCGAAGTCGGTACTGTTGACGGTTCCCGACCCGATCCCCAGGACGCGTTTGTTGGCGTAGTCGATCTTCAGCAGAAAGGGCATGACTCGGTGACCAGCGAGCACTGAAGAGCAAGAAGGAGTTCGAGGAGCGACGGTCCTCATGCTCTATACGACCGACGGACAGGGCGGGATTCGAACCCGCGAGTGAGTTGCCCCACCACACGCTTTCCAGGCGTGCGCCTTAAACCACTCGGCCACCTGTCCCCAAAAAAAAGAAAGGCTTCGGCCGGGGTCAGACCCGGGGTCAGACCCGGGGTCTGACCCGGGGTCTGACCCCAATTCATAATTAAGCCTTGGCCTTCACACAGAACCCAAAACCTGCACTCGCATCCACGGACAGGGTGGGATTCGAACCCACGATACCGTTGCCGGTATGCCGGTTTTCGAGACCGGTTCCTTCAACCACTCGGACACCTGTCCAAATCGAGCCAAGTATTGTATTCACAGCGAGATACGTAGTCAACTGAATTACCGCGCAGGCAACCCATGACCGGGCTCCATGTGTCGAATCCTGGAACCGACGAGCTCCATTCCGGGTAGCTGCGCCATTCGCGAACGGGTGAGTCCCATGCGTGTTGCCGGTATCGCCCTCTTTCTCCTCGCTGTCGTTGGCCGGGATCTCCACGGCCAGACGCTCACCGTTTCCGTCCGTGACACTGCCGGACAGGCCATCCAGCAAGCCAGCCTCACCCTCGTCGACAGCGCCGGTCGCGTCGTGGCGACGACTCGCACGGCGCCAGGTGGGCTCGCGCAACTGGACCAGGTTGCACCGGGAGCCTATCGGGTGATGGCGCGCCGATTCGGCTTCCTGCCGCGCTACTCCGAGTTCGTGCGCATCGGGCGCGCCGACACCGTCTCCGTCCGCATAACGCTGAACCGGATGAACCTCGTCATCGACGAGATCGCGGTCGCGTCCCTGGCACCTCGGCGCGAAAATCGCCGCCATTTCGCAAGAACGGAACCAAACCACCGCTCGACAGAATCCGCCGCATCAGTGCCGGCATAGGCGCGGTAACGAGCTCGATACGACCGGGCACCTGAACACGCACCTGCATCTCGTCGAGCGCGATTCGTACGTGATCACCCTCGCGAATCGATGACGTGACACATTCGATCGCGACCAATCCGTTGTTGATCGCGTTCCGGTAGAAGCTTCGCGCAAAACTTTGCGCGAGCACCGCCTGGATGCCCGCAGCCTGGATCACGGTGACGGCAACCTCCATCGCCGACCCGCAACCAAAGTTCCGGCCACCGCAGATGATGTCGCCCTGCTGCACGCTCGCGGCAAACGCCGGATCGATGCCCTCGAAGAGGTAATGCCGCACCTGCGATTCGTCGATCGTCTCGCGCTTCCGTCGCGACGAGATGATGTAATCGGTGTTCACGTCGTCGCCAAACACGCGTGCCGTGCCCTCGAGGATCACGGCTCCCTCCCGGGAACGACAACCACATCGCTCGCATCAGGGATGCGACCGAGTGCGGCCGCGGCGCCGCAGACGGCCGGCGAAGCCAGGTAGATGTTGGCCGTGGCATTTCCCATCCGTCCCTTGAAGTTGCGGTTCGCGGTCGACAGCACGTTCATGCCATTGTCGGGAATTACGCCGCTGGTGCCGCAGCACGCGCCACAGCCTGGCGTCGTGATGATCGCGCCGGCGGTCTCGAGCCGCGCCAGCGAACCATCGTCACGCAATCGACGCTCGACTTCCATCGACGCCGGCGTCAGCACCAGTTGGACGCCCGGCGCGACCTTCCCTCCGGCACGATCGAAGGCAGCCAGAGCTTCATGCACGTCCGGCACCCGGCCACCCGTACACGTCCCGATGAAGACCATTTGCACAGGCACGCCGGCGGTCTCCGCAACACCCACGACGAGATCAGGCGCATGCGGCCGAGCGACACGCGACGTGAGGCTTTCGAGATCGATGACCACTTCGCGCGCATAACGAGCGCCAGCATCCGCTGTCACCGGTGTACCGCGCGATCCACCACGCTCGCGCAGGTACGCGACGGTGTTCCGGTCGTGCGGGAATATCGCCGCCTTTGCCCCTGCCTCCACCGCCAGGCTGCTCAGGACGAGCCGATCCTCGAGGGTGAACGCGTCCAGATTGCCGTCGAACTCGATCGCGTGATAGTTGGCTCCGTCGCCGCCAAGCAGCGCGACCAACGCCAGCGCAACGTCCTTCGCCGCCACGCCGCTCCGGCGACGGCCCCGGTACCGGCGCGCCCCTGGTCTCGCACCCGCTGGTCAAC
>CBIHMX010000581.1:0-2515 GCA_966211115.1 uncultured Gemmatimonadaceae bacterium
GCAGCTCGCCGACTACGACGACGCCCTGATGGAGCAACTGCTCTCCGACCTCACGTCCGGCAGCGAGGTCAGCCGGCGCGGATTCATTGGCCGGGTGCCGCTGCTGGCCGTCGCAGCTGCGGCCTGCAGCCGGGCGGAGCCCGATGCCGAAACGACAGTGGACACGGCCGCGACGCAGGATCCGCGGCGCGGCGGTGGGGCGATCAACAGCAACAGCCGTCTGGATACGGCGATCGTGAAACACCCGCACGGGATAGAACCAGGGGCCATCGACCCGGCAACGATCCCGTACCGGCGTTACGATCCGGCGCTGCCCCCCGTATCGACGGAACGGACCACGCGCGTGCACTGGCGCGCGAGAGAGGTGCCGGTGCGGATCAGCAAATCACAGGTCGTGCACGCGTGGACATTCGAGGGGGACGTACCCGGCCCGATCCTGCACGTGAGGCAGGGAGATACCGTCGAGTTCACGCTCACCAACGAAGGCAATGCCGCGCACTCCATGGACTTTCACGCGGCGCAGATCGACCCCAAGGTCGCCTTCCGGTCGGTGCTCAAGGGAGATTCCATCACATTCACGTTCAAACCGCGCCACGCAGGCGCCGTCATGTACCACTGCGGCACGGCGCCGGTCCTGCTTCATATCGGCGCGGGAATGTACGGCGCGATCATCGTCGATCCGCCGGAGCCGCTGCCGAAGGCAAAGGAGTTCGTGCTGGTCCAGAGCGAATACTATGTGAGCGCATTCGAGGGCGGGGTTGCGCGCTTCGACTATGGCAAGATGACGAACACGATGCCCGACTTCGTGACCTTCAACGGCCGCCCCGACCAGTACATTGCGGAGCCGATTCATGTGAAGCGGGGAGACCGGGTGCGCTTCTACGTGGTCTGCGCCGGGCCGACGCATCCGTGCAGCTTTCACGTGGTCGGCGAGCAGTTCGATACCGTTTACGTCGGCGCACCGCCGAACAACCCATTGCGCGGGGTGCAGACGTTCGCGGTCCCCCCGGGCGGCGGCATGATCTTCGACATGATCGCCGACATTCCCGGCGAATTCCCCTTCGTGAACCACGGCTTCGGACACGGCCAGAAGGGGGCCATCGGGTTCCTGGTCGTCGACGAGTAAGGACAGCCGGACAAGCCCACTCTTGACTACGATCGGCGCCGGATGCATTTAGACGGCACCACTCCATAAAGCGTCGCTGCTGCCGGTCCCGCCCCCCTGGCCGGCAGCACGACGGCAAACCCCTCAAAAAAGGTAGCAACGAGCTATGACTGCTCCCCGGCGAGTTCTCGCTCCGGCACTCGTGTGCGTCGGACTCATGTCCTGCGCGGACGCGCCGGACACTCCGTTGGCGCCGAATCCAGTTAGCGATGTAAATGCGATGGTCGCATATCACGTCACGGTGCATCTTCGCACCAGCGACGGACGCCCGCTCTGTGACGCCGCGGAAGAAGGGGGGACCTATACGTTTGCCGCGATCAGCGAGGATGGCACGCTGGTCGATGAATTCACGTGTCCGCTGGACGTACTCGAAGTCGATAACGTACCCGAGGGCACGTACATAGCCGCCTTTCTGCGCCAGGACCTGATCCCGCAGGAGGCCGAACGGCTGCCTCAATTCTGGGTCAGTCGCCCAATTACAATCGAAGGAGACGGGTCGCTCAACCTTCGACTACGGGGTATCAAGGAGGTTCCCGGCAGGGCGTTATTCAATGGCCAGCCGAACTCGTCCGCGGCAATCACGGTCGAAATCGAAGACGACTTCCCCGTCATCTCGTTCGTCTCGAATGGGGACGGCGAATGGGTGGACCAGGAGTTCGCGTGGGCGCCCGCTCTGCTTCAGAAGGAAGTCACGTACGAAGCGACGTGTCGGGGCGGGCTGGGCACGAAAACGATATCCTTTCCTGTCGCCCTCGCTGATACACGCAAGGTGGACTGCCGCTCGCCGGAGTCGAGGTTCGTAAAAATTTCCCACATCGCGTCCCGCCTGGTCCTCAGCCCCGAACCCGCTGTGCTCAATTCCGGCGATTACGATGAGTTCGAAATCGGCTACAGCTGGGGGGTACAGTTCAATGAGGAGGCCGGTGAACCGAGTACGTCTGAAGGGGCTAACCTGCTATTTCACGCATCCCTGGCGCTGGCGATGGATAATGGTTCGATCCTTTCCGGTGGTACGGTCGGAGATTGCGATGTGTGCGAAGATTTCTCGAACGTCACCAACCTCAAACAGGACCGCTACAGCGAAGGCCGCCGCGTCACCTGGGTGTACGACGACAGCGAATCGGCAGAAGGCGTCGGATTGCGCGTCCTGCAGCGGTCCTTTGATGGGAACGGCATCGATTATGTGCTTTTCCATTATTCCTTCGAGAACACGGGCGACGAGCCCCTCTCCTTCAATCCCGGCGTATATTTCGACTGGGACATAGGCCAGCTCGAGGACAATTCGGGCGGCACATTGATGGATGGGCGGCTCATGTATACCACCGATCCCGATCGCGAATTCCCCTGGAT
>CBIHMX010000582.1:0-2507 GCA_966211115.1 uncultured Gemmatimonadaceae bacterium
AGCCTTTCTGGTCTCCGAGACGACGATTGCCCAGCGGATCGTGCGCGCCAAACGCACCCTGGCCGAAGCGCGTGTGCCGTACGAAGTCCCGCGCGGCAACGATCGCGCCGCGCGCATCACGTCGGTGCTGGGGGTGATCTACCTCGTGTTCAACGAGGGCTATTCCGCCACGGCCGGAGACGACTGGCTGCGACCGGCGTTGTGTGAAGATGCGTTGCGCCTCGGGCGCATCCTGGCGCAACTCGCGCCTGACGACGCTGAAGTCCACGGACTCGTGGCCCTGATGGAGATCCAGGCGTCGCGATCCCGGGCGCGGGTTGGACCGGATGGAGAGCCGATCCTTCTCCTGGAGCAGGACCGATCGCGGTGGGACCGGCTCCTCATCCAGCGTGGCCTGCGGGCGCTGGATCGAGCGCAGCAGATCGGCGGATCGTTAGGTCCGTACGCGCTTCAGGCAGCCATTGCGGCCTGTCATGCCCGTGCCCTGAGTGCCGCAGAGACCGACTGGACGCGCATCGTCGCCTTGTACGACGCCCTGGCCGAGCTCAACCCGTCGCCGGTCGTCGAACTGAATCGGGCAGTCGCCGTCGGCATGGCGGACGGACCGGAAGCGGCACTGGAGATCGTCGATGATCTCCGTGCTGAGCCGGCACTGAAGTCGTATCACCTGCTGCCCGCGGTGCGCGGGGACCTGCTGTTCAAGCTCGGCCGGCTCGAGGACGCTCGCGGCGAATTCGAGCGCGCCGCGTTCATGACCCAAAATGCCAGGGAGCGAAAGCTGCTGCTGGATCGTGCGGCGCGGTGTGCCTGACGAACGCGGCCACAGGCAAGGCCCACGGGGTCAACCGTCTCGCAGGATTCTGGCCGGGTCGATGCTGGCGGCGCGACGGGCGGGGAACCAGCCGGAGAGGAGCGCAACGATCCCAAGCAGCGCCGCCGCCCCTGCCATCGTCGGTATGTCGTGGGGGGCGAGGTCGAACAGCATGCCCTCGATGAACCGCGACGCCCACCAGCTGACGACAGCTCCCGCAACGAGTCCGACCACCACCAGCTTCGCGACCGTCGACAGGACCAGGCCCGCGACCTGCCGCGGTGCCGTGCCTAACGCCATGCGAATGCCCAGCTCGGTGTGGCGGCGCGTCACGGAATACGACGTGATGCCGTAGAGACCCAGCGCGGCCAGGATGAGCGCGAGAACGCCGAAGAACGCCGAAAGCCTGGCGACCAGTCGTTCCTGAGCCAATGCGGCGTCGACGACATCGGTCAGCGGACGGGCGGCAGTCGTGACGTTCCGGTTGACGCGCGTGATGGCCTCGCTGATGCGCTGTTTCAGCAGGCCGGTCTCTCCAGGCGCGGTGCGAACCATCATCGCCACAGCCGCGGGCGGGCGCGCCTGCTGTTCGATGGCCCAGTACATCGTTGGCGGTACCGGTTCACGAAGCGACCGATACACGGCGTCCTGCACGACACCGATGATCTCGATCGGTCTCGGATCCGAAAATGAGGACGGCTGGTCGGCGATCGTCACGCCGATCGGGTTGACGCCGGAAAAATACTTCCGGACGAACGCTTCATTGACCACGACGACACGGCCCGAGCCGATGTGGTCCCGCCCATCGAACCCGCGACCGGTCTTGAGCGGCATCCCGAGCGTCGTGAACCAGTCTCGCGTCACCCCGTTGGTCCACACGCGACGTTCGCGTTCGGGCAATTCCGGTCGTCCCGGAAACGTCATGAACCGCGTCGAGTTCGACCCGGTCACCGGGGTCACCGAAGAGATGGACGCGCTCGCGACTCCGGGTATCGCGGCGACGCCGTCAATCATGCGTTGATACATCTCGCGGCGGGAAGCCGAGTCGGTGCCCGCGCGGTCGGTGCCTAACTCGAGCACGAGGACTTGCGCCGGGCGGAAGCCCATCTCGCGGTTGGCCAGCGTAGAAAACGTTCGCACGAACAAACCCGCGCCGACCAGCAGGACGAGCGACACGGCGACCTGCATGGCGACGAGCGAGCTGGCGAGACCGCCGTGGCGCCCGGAAAGCGCCCGACCCTGCTCTTTCATGGCATCGATCGGCGCCACTCTCGCCGACCGAAGAGCCGGTCCCACACCGAAGATGAGCGTCGTGAGAATCGCGATGGCCGCGGTGAACCCGACCACGCGCCAGTCCAGCCCGACGTCGAGGAAGATGCGGTTGAAGACCCGGTTCGTGGTGGACGAGATCTGCGCGACCAGGAAACGGCTCCCCAGCACCGCTACGATGATGCCTGACGCCGCACCTATGACCGCGAGCAGCACACTTTCCGCCAGGACCTGCCGGCCCAGCCGGCCAGCAGAAGCGCCGAGCGCCGAGCGCACGCTGTATTCGTGCCGACGGGCGAGCGAACGCGCGATCAACAGGTTCGCGATGTTGCCACAGGCGATCAGCAGAGTGAGACCGACGATGGCGCTCAATGCCAGCAGTGGCGCGTCATACTGGTCGCGGACCCCTGAGACGGTGCTGCCCGGC
>CBIHMX010000583.1:0-2507 GCA_966211115.1 uncultured Gemmatimonadaceae bacterium
CGCTGTGTGTGATAACGGGGTCAGCTATTCCCCATTCCCGATTCCCGATTCCCGGGACCCATCGGCACGTGCGCCCGTGCGACGGGTATTCGCAAGGAAACGCGAAAACCCATGCCGCGAATAGTGCGGCCGAGCCCGGAGATTTCTGATGAAGGCACGCGATCTCATGACGCCAGACCCGGCGCAGGTTACGCCCGGTGACACCCTGCAGCGCGTTTCACAATTGATGGAGGAGCACGACTGCGGCCTGATTCCCGTCGTCACGGCAGCAGATCAGCGCTCCGTCGTTGGCGTGGTGACTGACCGCGATATCGCCCTTCGCGGTGTTGGAGCCGGACGGCCGCCGACGACACCAATCGGCGACATCATGACGACGAACCCCGATACGGTCAGTCCGGATGACGACATCGACAAGGTCGAGAAGTTGATGTCGGACCGCCAGATCAGGCGCGTTGTCGTGGTCGACGGCGCCGGCGAATGCGTCGGCATCATCGCACAGGCCGATCTGGCCCGTGCCACGAAACGCTCGAGCGAGCCCTCACCGAAGGAAATGGTGGACGTGCTCGAGAAGATCTCGCGCCCCAACTAAAGGGGTCAGACACCTTTTCTGAACAAGGCGTCGATTACTTCCATGTTCCGGACTGCGTCGTGGACGCTGACCGGAACATCGCCGACGCCCCGAATGGCGTCGGCAAATCGATCGGCCTGCAACGCAAACTGGTTCACGATCGGAAACTCCTCGATGAGCCTGCCGCTCCCTGCCAGGTCTCGACCATCGTCGATGATGATGCGCGCTGGCCTGTCCGGTAGCGGGTTGAAGGGGATTTCGACCAGGATCCGCGCTTTCTCGCCATAGATCTGCATCGATTGCGCTGGTACCAGCGCGCCCGCGCACGTGAACGATGCCTGCCCCGACGGGAATCGCAGCAAAGCGGAGGTCAGGCGGTCAACGCCAGTCAGCGGGTCCCAGTCGATCATGGCCGCGACGTCGGTTGGTTCCTCGCCGAACAACCAGCGCGAAAGCATGATCGGATAACAGCCGATGTCGAGCAGCACGCCGCCGCCATACTCCAGCTTGTTGCGAACGTTGTCCGGGTCCTTCAGCGAGTAACTGAAATGCCCCGTGACGAGTCCGAGGCGGCCGATTTCGCCACTGCGCACCAGTTCATGCACGCGCAGCCATTGAGGGTGTGCGCGCACCCTGAATGCTTCGGCGACCACCTTGCCGGTGGCGCGTTGGGCTTCCGCGAACGCCTTCGCCGACTTTGCGTCGAGTGCGATCGGCTTTTCGCAAAGCACGTGCTTTCCAGCCTCGAGGGCCTTTACCGACCACCGGACGTGGGCGTGATTCGGCAGCGGATTGTAGACCGCCTCCACTTCAGGGTCTTCGAGGAGTTCCTCGTACGACCCATAGGCCGTCGGGATATTGAGCGCGCTCGCGAACTCGGTTGCGCGCGCGAGATCCCGTGACCCGACAGCCACAATGCGATGCGTGCCCGAAGCCTGCATCGCGGGAATGACTTGCGTGCGGGCGATGCGGGTAGTGCCGAGAATGCCCCACTTGAGCAGGACCATCAGATTGCCGAATGTCGAGTGCCGAATGCAAGCTACGTACGATTCCGGTATTTTCTTCGCACGCATGATATCTGTCCTGCGCTCCGCTTTTCGGTGGAAATGGCAGGAGCGGTAGCACGCCAAGGTGCGGTCCGACCGCTGAATCCCGGATTGCCAGCCAGTTCTGGCCTTTGCTCCACGAAACGCTGGATTCCGTTGAGCGCGCACGCGCCGCAAGGCGTACCGGGGACGCGCCAGCGATTGTAATGTTGCAGGTCTCCTCTCCCACGGAGTTCGATCATGAGGCGGTTCGTCGTCCTTGCGCTGGCCATCCCGACGGCCTTCGCTCCCCTTGGTGCCCAGAGCGGCACGGCCACGCCGTCGCGGCAGGCCCGTGCGGTGCCGCCTGCCCCCACCGCGCCCGTGACGCTCGATTCGGCCGTGTTCGGCGGCCTGCGCTGGCGCGACGTGGGCCCGGCTCGCGGCGGCCGGTCGGTGGCCGTCGCCGGTTCCACTGCCAGACCTAACGAGTACTGGATGGGGACCACCGGCAGCGGCGTGTTCAAGACCACCGACGGCGGCATCACCTGGGTGCCGATGAGCGATCGCTACTTCGGTGGCACCATCGGCGCGATCGCGGTGGACCAGCGCAATCCGGACGTTGTCTGGGTCGGCGGCGGCGAGACCTGCATCCGTGGCAACCTCGCGCACGGCGATGGACTCTGGAAAACGACCGACGGCGGCCGCACCTGGACCATGCTTGGCTTCCACGAGGAGCACATCGCCAGCATCGAACTCGACTGGCGTAACTCGAACGTCGCGTACCTCGGCGTCTTCGGAAACCCGTTCCGCGCGTCACCGAACCGCGGCCTGTACAAGACCACCGACGGCGGACGCACCTTCGACAAGACGCTCTACGTCAACGATTCGACCGGCGTCATCGACCTGCAGCT
>CBIHMX010000584.1:0-2506 GCA_966211115.1 uncultured Gemmatimonadaceae bacterium
GGAGGAAGCGAAGCGGCGCCGTCGCACGCAAATCAACCCGCTCCATCTTCTGTTCGTGCTGGTGAAGACTGATGAAAGCCCTGTGGCCGACATCATACGCGTCGCTGGAGGAAACGTCGCGAAGGTCCGGGCCATCCTCGAGCGCGACGACATCTGATGACCTGAGAAAGCACCGGGGCGGCTGGCGCTTGATTGAAAAGTCGATTGCCGTAATTTCACCGGAGGCGCTGTCGGAGCGCTTCCGGTCCGCGGGCAGGGATCCTCCCATCCGTCGCTGTCGGTTCGACTCGAAACAACATCACCTTCTTTCGGGCCCACGTGCGGACATGGGCGACACGAAAGGAGGCCGCATGCCCAGCAAGATGCCCCACGAAGGGCTCCCGCCGGATTCCCCGTCCGACGTTCGGGCGCTCTCGTCGCGACCGAACCTGGAACACGAGCGCAAACAGGCGAAGAAGCTGCTCGTGAAGCTCGAAGCCGGCGATCCCGAGTCACTCGAGCGCGTGCGAAGGCACAAGCGCGACTCGTCAGGCGGCTTCCAGTTGTCCGATGCCCAGTTCACGATCGCCCGCGAATACGGCTTTCCGAGCTGGCCGCGCTTGGTGGAATACTTCGACGCCCTTGCACGGCATGAATTGGCGGGCTCGCGAAAGCGGACGACGCTGGAAGCCCATGAGTCATGGTCACGAACGATCCAGGCGGATCACAAGGCCGCGCGCCGGTGGGTTGTGCAATACCTCTCAGCCTATGTGCCGCGGTTCTACGGCAGGTCCGACGAACAAGTGCTGGCGAGCGAGGTAACAATCGACGATGCGAGGCTGGCAACCGCGCGCATGTCCCGCTACCCGAGCTGGGACGTGATGATTGCCGACTTGCCGCCGAGGGACGACGGCGACGCGTGGAAGTTCTACGACTCGCCGATGATCAAGGCGAGCCGGGCCGCGCGTGTCGATGATCTCGCCGAGGTGGAACGAATTGTCGAGGCCCATCCGGACCTTCTTGAAACTGGCGGGCTCGCGCACGATGTGATCCTTCGTGAGATCAAGGAGCCCTCGGCGGCTACGCGCCGCGCGTACGATTGGCTTGCGGGGCGGATGGACCTGCAACCGGCGCTGAACCAGATGGTCCTCGGCAACATGCGGATGGAGCCGGAGCACATGCAGCGCCTCCTCGCCCTTGGCGCCGACCCGGATTGGGCGCCGCCTAACGGCTTCACTGTCCTGGAACACGTGATCGCCCGCTCATGGAACGGGAAAGTCGTCGACCTCATCGCCGAGCGAGTCAAACCACGCCCCGGGTTCTGGATTGCGGCGGGGCTCGGGCAGGCGGACCAGGTGGCGTCGTATTTCGACTCGAGTGGTGCCCTGACCGACGCGGCGAGGAGCAACCGCCCCGACTTCACCGCGATGGGCGCGATACCACTGGCCTCGAACCCGAGCGACAGCGATGAAATGATCACCTGGGAAGCGTTCCTTCTCGCGACTTTTCATGGCCGCCTCGCCGTGCTCGATGTGTTGCTCGATCGAGGATTCCCTGTCGACTACATCGGTTGGGGGCAACCGATGACGCACTTTGCTGTCAGCGAAGGTCGCGTCGAACTGCTCGAGTATCTCATCAAGCGCGGAGCCAACCTTGATCTCAAGGGCTGGCGACCGCATGTCAGCGCGCGCGAGCTGGCCGAGCAGAACGTCCTGAATCCGCACGGCAGGCATAACGCCGATCGAATCCTCGAACTCTGTGGCGGCCGCGATGCCGAGACCTTACGTCGCGAGCGCGACAAACATCGTGCCCAGCGTGTGATGGGTACGGCGCCACAGGTTGAGGCAGCCTTTAACCTGGCCAAGCAGGACGCGGCGGCGAATGGCCAGAACGCCGTAAGCCCGGAGAATCTTCTCATCGGACTTCTGCGCGACGGCGGCATGTCGGTCGCAAGCCTCGCTCATGCCGGTGTTGATCTTGGCCGCCTGCGTTACTCGCTTGCAGGTCGATTGAATTCGGTACTCCCAGACGCGCCGGCGATGATGACCGCCAATCCCGAGGTGTCAGCAATACTGCTTCACGCTCGCAGTCTTGCCGAGGAGCGGAAGGAAGAGCGTCTCACCCCGATCCACGTGTTCCATGCGCTGCTGACTCGTGCGTCTCCGGCCGTTCTTCAGCTGATCGAACCGGCAGGCGGTACGCGCGAAAAAGTGCTGGCGGCGATCGAAAGCATGCTGCCGCCTCTCGAGCGTCCTGGCACCTGAAGCTTTACAACCGTGGAAAAGGGGTCAGACACCTTTTCGCGAAAGGTGTCTGACCCCTTTTTCGTGGCGAGATCACTTGTCCGGGTCGCCGGCCTTCACTCGCTTCGACGCATTGTCGTTGGCTCCATCCTGACCAGCCACCCGCTTCACGAACTTCTCCAGGTCGTGGCCTAACGTACCAGCCACCTGCTCCAGCGCCGCGATCGACGCGTTCATCTTCTGCGTGGTCGCGTGCGCCAGCCCGTGACCACCACCGCTGTCGA
>CBIHMX010000585.1:0-2500 GCA_966211115.1 uncultured Gemmatimonadaceae bacterium
AACGTCGAAGCCGTCGCGCGCGGGATACCGGGCGAGACGCTGGACAGCGCCGTGGCCCGGCTCAATCGTGCCGACTCTGCCTCGGCCGCCACCCTGTCCTTGCAGGTCTGGGATGCCACCGGCGCCATCGTTTTTTCGACCACGCCGATGGTCACGACCATGGACGACTCGGCGCGTCGCGAATTGTTAGGCACCATCCCGGAGGGTGACTCGGCGGCCCTGGGACCCTTCCGGCTGGAACAGGACAGTGTCGTCTATCCGACGTTCGGCCCGATCCGTATCGGCAGCAGGCCAACCAGGTACGCCGTGGTATGGCGACGCCTGACCTCCAGCAGCGACTCACGTTCGCTGACAGACCTCATCGGCACGCACGCCCGCCTGGCGGTCGGCAACAGGACCGGCGACCTCTGGACCGATCTCGCCAACCCGACGCCGGCTCCAGCTGCTCCCCCCGCCGGGCATGGCGACTCGACGTTCGTCGGCGTGTCGGCTGATGGAGAACGTGTGCTGGGCAGCCGGGCGCTCGTTTCCGGTTCTCCGTGGCAGGTAGCGATCGAGTTTCCATTCAGCGAGGTCGTTGCGCCCATCGTCGGCCTTTCGCGGCGCCTGACGATCGTCGCCTTCACGCTGCTGCTCATCGGGGCGCTCATTGCCCTCATGCTCGCGCGATCACTCACCCGGCCCATTGGCGACCTCGCCGCCGCCGCCGAGGGACTTCGCGCCGGCGACTACAGCCGCCGGGCGCCTAACGGCCGCGGGGACGAGATCGGCAAGCTGTCGACGGCGTTCAACACGATGGCCGAGGCCATTGCCGACGCCCGGGTGAAGCTGCAGTTGCACACGCAGGACGTGGAAACGCAGCGGGTGGAACTGGCCGAGGCGCTCCGGGAGAACGAACACACCATGGCGGAACTCGATTCCGTCTGGTCGAGCGCCCCAGTGGGATTCGCGTTTCATGACCGCGAGCTCCGCTACATCCGGGTGAACGACCGGCTCGCCTCGGCGATGGGGCGCGGCTCGTCCGAGTTCATCGGCAAGCGGCCGAGCGACCTGTTCCCCGGCATCGGCGCCGAGATCGAGCAGGGGTTGTCGCGCGCCCTGGCGACCGAGCAGGCGGTGCTGGACCTGGAGCTGGCCGGGCCCAGCCCGCAGCGCGGCGAGCCGGCTCGCGAATGGCTGGCCACGATGTTCCCGGTGCGCACGGCCAACTGGGAGCTGGTCGGCGTCGGGTCGGTGCTGGTCGACATGAGTGCCTATCGAGGACTCGAACGGCAGTTCCTGCAGGCGCAGCGCATGGACGCCGTCGGGCGGCTGGCCGGCGGCATCGCCCACGACTTCAACAACATCCTGACGGCCATCGCCAGCTTCACCGAGTTCGCGATCCGTGCGCTGCCTAACGAACATGCCGCCGTCGACGACCTCGAGCAGGTCCGCCAGGCGGTGCAACGCGCGGCGGGCCTGATCCGGCAGCTCCTGGCGTTCAGCCGCCAGCAGGTCATGCAGCCGGTCGTGCTCAACCTCAGCGACGTGGTGCGGAACCTGGTGCCGATGTTGCGGCGCCTGATTCCGGAAAGCGTGGCCCTCCACAGTTTCCTCGATCCGGATCTCTGGCAGGTACGCGCCGACCCGGTCCAGATCGAGCAGATCCTCGTCAACCTGGTGGTGAACGCCCGCGACGCCATGCCGAACGGTGGAACGCTCACGATCACGACGTCCGAGGCGACGCTCGACGAGGCCTACATCCGTGACGGTCACCGCGATGCGGCGATCGGCGACTACGCCGTCCTGTCGGTTTCCGATTCGGGCATCGGCATGGACGCCGCGACCAAGGCGCGCGTCTTCGAGCCATTCTTCACGACGAAGGCGGCCGGCCATGGCACCGGCCTCGGACTCTCCACCGTGTACGGCATCGTGAAGCAGTCCGGCGGCAGCATCTGGCTCTACAGCGAGCCGGGTCGCGGTACCACGGTCAAGATCTTCCTGCGCCGCCATGACGAGCCGGATGAACCACGCGCGGTGGTCGAAGCGCCGGCGCAGGTCGAGACCCGGCCCGCGACAATCCTCCTCGTGGAGGATGACGACATGGTGCGCGTCGCCGCGCTGCGCGCGTTACGGAAGCGCGGCCACAAGGTCATCGAGGCGGTCGACGGCGAGGCGGCTCTGGCAGCCATCAGCCGCGAACCGGGTCCGATCGACCTCGTCATTACCGACCTCGTTATGCCGAGGCTCGGCGGCCGCGAACTCGGCGACCGCCTGCGCGCCGCCGGGAACGAAGCCGCGGTGCTCTACATGTCCGGCTACACCGGCGACGCCGTCACCCAGCGCGCGATGGTCGAGGAAGGCGCCGAGTTTCTCGAGAAGCCGTTCACGCCCGATCGGCTCTTGCAGAAGGTCGACGAAATCCTGCGGAGCCATGTGACGGCCAGCTGACTCCCGATCCTATTTCCGATTCCCGATTCCCGATTCCCGATTCCCTATTCCCGATTCCCTATTCCCTATT
>CBIHMX010000586.1:0-2499 GCA_966211115.1 uncultured Gemmatimonadaceae bacterium
CGAACGCTTCCTGGCCGAGATCCGGACGACGGCGCGGTTGCAGCATCCCCATATTTTGCCGTTGCTCGATTCCGGTGCGGCAGACGGACTGCTGTACTACGTGATGCCGTTCGTCGCCGGCGAAACGCTGCGGGCGAAGCTCACGCGCGACCGGCAACTTTCGCTCGACCAGACACTCCGCATTGGTCGCGAGGTCGCTGACGCACTCGGCCACGCCCATGGATTGGGCATCGTCCACCGGGATATCAAGCCGGAGAACATCCTGCTGCAGGGCGGACACGCCCTCGTGGCAGACTTCGGGATAGCCCTCGCCGTGCAACATGCCGGCGGCCAGCGGATGACACAGACCGGCCTCTCGCTCGGCACACCGCAGTACATGTCGCCCGAGCAGGCAATGGGTGAGCGGACGATTGATGCCCGAAGCGATATTTACGCGTTAGGCGCGGTGACGTACGAGATGCTCACCGGCGATCCGCCGTTTACCGGGTCGAGCGTCCAGGCAATCGTCGCCAAGGTACTGACCGAGAAGCCGGTGCCTCCCCACACCGTGCGTGACACGGTGCCGGACAGCGTCGAGTTCGCAGTGCTGAAGGCACTGGCCAAGTTGCCGGCCGATCGATTCGCCAGTGCCCCCGAGTTCGCGGCGGCGCTCGAGGTGCGCGATACCGTTGCGACACGACAAGTGCCAGCGAGAAGGTTTACGAAGGAGTCGCGAATTCCTCTCGCGACAACAGGCGCGCTCGCGCTGCTCAGCGCGGTCGCCGCCATTCTGGGCTGGAGCAGGACCACACCAACTCCGGAAGTCGTTCGCTATCGAGTCGTGATCGACTCGGTTCCGGCAGTGAAAGACTGGACGGGTGAACTGGCGATCTCGCCAGATGGTTCGACTATCGTGCGCCCTGGAGGGTCGTCCGCCGCACTTCTCATGCGACGACGCGATGAACTGGAGTTCACCCAACTCGCCGGCACCGAAGGTGCGACCGCGCCGTTCTTCTCTCCGAACGGAACGCAGATCGCGTTTTACGCCAACAACACGATCATGACGGTGCCGCTCGCCGGCGGGCCTCCGACCACGATCGCTGATACTCTGTACCCGCCCGAGACGGCGTCATGGGGGGAGGATGGCTATCTCTATCGCGCCATGGTCAAGGACGGCCGTCCCGTAATTGCTCGCAGTCGGCCAAGTGCTGGTGCGCACCTGGACGTCGTGGCGAGCGCCGATACCGCAGCTGGGGAGCTTGGTCTTCTGCACCCGGAGCTGCTTCCCGGCGGAAAAGCGCTGCTCTTCCACGTGATGTTCCGGGATGGCAGGCAGATGATCGCCGTCGGCGACATGAGCGCGCAGCGTCACACGACCCTGCTGGCCGGCATCCGTCCGAAATATGTCGACGGTCACCTGCTCTATACCGCAGCCGATGGCAAGCTCTGGGCAATATCCTTCAACGTGGGACGTCGCACGACCTCAGGCACGGCCGTTCAGGTTGGCGATCGCATACCAACTACCATCGTCGGCCCCGTCGATTTTGCCGTATCGAAGAGTGGAACGCTCGTGTACTCGGCGGAGGACGCGGGCGGTCGTCGCGAGCTGACCTGGGTGACGCGCGATGGTAAGCGTGAACCGGTCGATTCGACGTGGAAGGCAGACTTCTGGAGCCCCAACCTTTCTCCAAATGGTTCGCGCATCGCGGTGGTCGTACGTCGCGGCGCCGGACAATCGGACATCTGGACGAAGTCGGCATCGCCAGGCGCTCCGGCAAAGCTCACCGTAGAGCACCGCAACAACCTCGAGCCAGCGTGGAGCCCTGACGGGAAATGGGTGAGTTACATCGTTGCCCAGGGTTCCGGAAATTCTGGCGATGTCTGGCGTCAGCGAGCCGATGGTGGAGATCGCGCCGAGCGGATCGTGGCGAGCCAGCGACAGCTCTCCGAGCAGACATACGTTCCGGTGACTTCTGCAACGTTGGTGCGCACCACGTCACCGACGACGGGGGCGGGAGATGTGTTGATCATGCGTCCGGGAGTGGACCGCGAACCGGTGCCAGTCCTCTCGTCTCCGAATCCCGAGTATTCGCCCATCGCATCACCGGACGGCAAATGGCTCGCGTACACCTCGAATGAGAGTGGACGCTACGAGATCTACGTGACCGCGCTGCAGTCGCCTAACGATGCCCGGTGGCCCGTCTCGACTGGGGGCGGCATCACGCCGCGCTGGTCGCGCCGCGGGAACGAGCTGTTCTACCTCGACCTCAGATCCAACATGGTTGCCGCGCAGGTGACGACCTCGCCTTCGTTCTCGGTCGTGAGCACGCGCGTGCTGTTCAACGCGTCGGACTTCATCCAGGCGGGTGTCTCGCGCCGAAATTTCGATGTGGACGTGGGCGATCAGCGTTTCCTGATGGTGCAGCGCGCCGACGCCGCGACGCGTGGCCAGGTGGTCGTCGTGGAGCACTGGCTCGACGAGATGCGGCGCAAAGGAGGCAAGCCGTGAGCCGCGATCGA
>CBIHMX010000587.1:0-2495 GCA_966211115.1 uncultured Gemmatimonadaceae bacterium
CGCGGCGTCATCCGAGGCCCGCACCTTGGCGGCTCCCTGCACGTCGATGTCCATGATCACGTGCCGGTCCTGCGAGAGGACGACGTCGACCTGGCTGCGAAGCGTTCCGTAGAGGTTCCCGTGGACCTCGGCCGATTCGGCAAATTCGCCCCGTTCACGCCGGGCGACGAACTCGGGCCTCGACACGAAGAAGTAGTCGCGCCCGTGCGTTTCCCCGTTGCGCGGGGCCCGCGTGGTGCAGGACACCGAATACCCTACGTCCTTTCTGCGCTCGAGAAGGAGCTTCGTGATGGTCGTCTTTCCGCCACCCGATGGCGAGGACAGGATGATCGGGAACGGGTTCATTCGAGGTTCTCGACCTGTTCGCGGATCCGTTCCAGTTCTTCCTTCACCGTCACGACGTCCGAAAGGATGGGGGCATCGTATGCCTTGCTGCCCGTCGTGTTGGCCTCGCGCAGCATCTCCTGAAGAAGGAAGCCAAGTCGCTTGCCGACCGGATCATCCGACTCATCGCCCACCGATTTGCGGAAGGCGATCACGTGGGAACCGAACCGTGACAATTCTTCCTGCACGTCCAGTCGATCGGCCTGGATCGCGATCTCCATGGCAAGTCGCTGCTCGTCGACCGCGACACCATTCGCGAGCTGGCGAATCGACTGGCGCGCGCGCTCACGCTGCTCCACCAGGCGTTGTGGCGCGCGCGCGCCGATGCGCATCAAGGCCGCCTCGACGATCGTCAGGCGCTCGAGCAGGTAAGCGCCGAGCCGTTCGCCCTCCTGGCGACGGGACTTTGCGAGGCTTGCGGCGGCCGCGTCCACGAGCGACAGGAACGCGGTGACTTCACCCTCCGAACCTTCGCTGATCGACGACATCACGTCGGGCATCCGCAGCACCGTGGCGACGTCCACGTCACCGGCCAGGCCGAAGCGATCCTTGAGGTCGCGCAGCATGCCCACGTACGCGCCAAAACGCTCCTCGTCGATAATCGGTGGACCCGCGACGCCGCGATCGACGCGCGCGTTCATCGTGATGTGTCCACGAGAGAGTCGCTTGCGGAGCGCCTCGCGAACTTCACCCTCCCAACGCGAGAGCTCGGCAGGGAGCTTGATGGTCGCGTTGAAAAACCGGTGATTCACCGAGCGCAACTCGACGGTCACGCGGGCAGACCCGACGGTGCCTTCCGCGGCGCCGAACCCCGTCATGCTTCGTATCATATGAAGCGGCGTAAGTTACGGTGCCACAACAACCTTGTCAATTGATAAAGTTCCAGCGAATCCCGTAGAACGACGTGATGTTGGGCATATTGAACCCGGGCACCTGCTGGTATTCGGCTCCGAGAAAATTCCGGTACTGGAACGTGATCGTCGCCGTCAGCAGCCGGAGTTCGAGCTCAGCGGTCCACACACGGTATTGCGACGATTCGACGAAGCCGTCCGCCGTAGGGAAAAGCGCCTGAGACCGGTAATCGTGCGTGATTGCGAGCAGGATGTTGAGGTTTCCACTTGGGAATTTTGCCCGCATGTCCGTGTCGAGGTAGAGCCGGGTACGCGTTTCGTACTGTGGCCGGTAAATACCGACCGACTCGTACCGGATGCCGCTGAAATCGATGCCCACATCGCGATAGAACTTTCCGCTCAGCGTCGTGAACAGTCCGGTGGACGCTTGCTGCGTTCCTGCGAGAAACGCGGAATCGAAGGCAACTGCCGCTGGAAGAAAACTCGTGTCGCGCCGTATGAGCCCGCCGGTCAGCCAGGTCCGGCCCAGTCGCATCCCCGCCTCGCCGCGCATGGCCAGACTCGTTGGCGCGTCCTGCCCTTCAATCGGGGAGAACTGGCTCAGGGATCCGCTGAACGCAAAGCGGCCACCGAGAGACATCGTGGCTCCCCCTTCGAGACGCTGTACGCTATCGATCGGCGAGCGCTCGCCGAGGAACGACAGCGTCAGCGGTCCGGAGGCGAACCCGGCGCGGACCGCGGGCGAAAGGATGCTCCTTCCCCTCGACCGTCGCAGCCGAGCGGTGGCCGAGACGCGAAGCGGACCCTGGCTCGTGCCACCGGTCAGGACATACTGCGGGCGCTCCCGGGTCGTGTCGTTAGGCACGATGAGCGTGACAGGCGCTTCCGGCGAGCCACCGGGCCCGCCGCCACCCGGACCCGGGATCGAATCGATGACGGTCAGTTCCGGATTGCGAATCGAGTACGATTGAGCCGAGGCAATCGCCTGGAGCCAGGGACCGCTGACCGCCGTGCCCCACGTGAATCGACCGATCGCGATGGTCGAAATGCCGTTCATCGTCGGGAGCGTATCCGCCGGATTCTCGACTTCGTCCTCGGTCGCCCGTTCAGTGAACTTCCGTCCCGAGCGGAGCATGGTGCCGTCGAGACTCCAGTTGTTGCGCGCCAGGCCGAGGCGTCCCCAGAACGTGGTCTGCTCGCCGGCTTCCCCCGTGCGGCGCTCGGTCGTCGCATAACGATTCCCGGCAACCTGTACAACCT
>CBIHMX010000588.1:0-2492 GCA_966211115.1 uncultured Gemmatimonadaceae bacterium
AATCCCATCGACACCGCCTTCGCGGCCTCCAGCACCATCTTCGGCGTCCACTCGTCAGGCGGACGACCGGTCCGCAGGGCGGCGGCGGTGACGGTTCGATAGTAGGAACCCGAGTCGACGTGCGCGTACCCGAGCTCCCGCGCCACCCACTCGGCGGTCGATGACTTGCCTGACGCGGCCGGGCCGTCGATCGCGACGACCGCATACCGCTCGTCAGCCGGCGACATGGGCGAGGTCGTGCCAGAAGCCGGGATACGACACGGCCACGCAGTCGGGTTCGTCGATCTCGATATTCGCCTGCGCCGTCGCGCCCAGCACACCAAACGCCATGGCCAGCCGATGGTCCTGGTGCGTCTGCACCCTGCCGGTGAGCGGTTCACGGGTCCCCCGGATCCGCATGCCATCCGGCGTTTCCTCGGCATCGACCCCGATGGCGCGCAGGTTGGAGACCACGGCCGCAATCCGGTCACTTTCCTTGACCCGCAGTTCGGCCGCGCCGGCGATGACCGTTTCCCCATGGGCACGGGCCGCGACGCACGCCAGTGCCGGCAACTCGTCGATCAGGGACGGGATCTCGTCACCGTCGATGCGCGTGCCCGCCAGGTGCACCGGCCGCACCGCCAGGTCGCCTAACGGTTCGGCGCCGGCATCATTGCGTTCGAGGATGTCCACGCGCGCGCCCATGCGCCTGAGCACGGCGATGAAACCGCAGCGACCGGGATTCAGCCCGACATCGCGGATCGTGATCGAGCCGGCATCGGCGAGGGCGGCCAGGCAGGCGAAAAAGGCCGCCGACGACGGATCGCCCGGCACCGTGATGTCGAGCGGATCGAGCCGGGCCGGCGGATCGAGCACGATGATTCCGCCACCGACGTCGATCGCCGCGCCCTGCGCCCGCAGCATTCGCTCGGTGTGGTCGCGCGTCGCGGCCGGTTCACGAATGATCACCGCGACGTGTCCCGTGACGCCGGCCATGAGCAGTGCGCTCTTCACCTGCGCACTGGCGGTGTCCAGCGTCCAGTCGAGGGCGTGCAGCTTCCCGCCATGGACGGTGAGCGGGAGGCCGTCCTTCGCGCCGTCGAACTCGATGCGCGCGCCCATCTCGGTGAGCGGGGTCGCCACCCGCCGCATCGGGCGCCGGCTCAGGCTCGCGTCGCCGGTGAACGTCGCCGCCACGGGATAACCGGCCACGACACCCATCAACAGGCGGGTACTGGTGCCGGAGTTGCCGAGGTCCAGGTGGCTGATGGCGTCCGGCTGATGGCCGAGGCCCTGGCCGTGCACCTCCATCACGGGCGCCAGGTCGGGAACGTGCCAGCCTAACGCGCGAAGCGCTCCGGCGGTCGATTCGATGTCCGCGGATTGAAGGATACCACGCACGCTCGACCGGCCGTCAGCCAGTGCCCCGAACATGAGCGCGCGATGGGAGACCGACTTGTCGCCGGGAACGCGGACTTCGCCTCGTACGACCAGCCGCGCGCGACCCGCCGTCACCGGAGCCACGCCTCGAGCCCCGTCGACAGGTCGGTCCGCTCGTCTCGGTACTTCACGATGATCGGTGTCTGGAGGGACAGCGCCTGCTCCTTCGCCCAGCCGGACGAGATGGCACGCGCCCCTGGAACGACCACAGCGCCGGCGGGAATCTCGAGCGGCGACTCGGGCGAGCCGCGAATGACTCTCTCGTTCACCAGGTCGAAGACGGGCGTTGCACGCGTCAGCACGGTTCCGGCGGCCAGTACGGCACGCGCCCGCACGACGGTCCCTTCATAGACGCCGCAATTGCCCCCCACGACGACGTCGTCCTCGATGATCACCGGCGCGGCGTTGACCGGCTCGAGCACGCCGCCCACCTGCGCCGCTGCACTCAGGTGCACGCGCTCGCCGATCTGTGCACACGAGCCGACGAGCGCGTGTGAATCGATCATGGTCCCCGTCCCCACCCACGCGCCGGCATTCACGAACATCGGCGGCATGCACACCACGCCCGGCGCGACGAAGGCGCCGCGGCGGATCGACGATCCACCAGGCACCAATCGCACCCCATCCGCCAATGAGAGCTCGCGCGGCGGAATGGTGCGCTTGTCGAAGAACTTCAGCACGCTCCCCGACGGCGACATGTCCACCACGGCACCGGCCCGGAACGCGAGCAGGATGCCGCGCTTGACCCAGTGCACGGCGTTCCACGTGCCGGCGGCGTCCTTCCGCGCCGAACGCACATCGCCGGCTTCGAGCGCGTCCAGCACCCGCTGCACGACCTGCTCGGCGTCGGACGGCAGCGACTCTCCCGACGGGATGCTCGCGAGTTCCTCGACGCGGGCGACCAGCTCGGGCGGATCGACCGGTCCGGTTTCCCGGACGTCAGCGATGTTCACGACGCCAACTCCACACCGGCAGCGGTGAGCGCCGCGGTCACCGCCGGCAGGCTGGCGTCGCTCATCGGAACCAGCGGCAACCGCAGGATGTTTTCGATGCGGCCCATCCTCGCCAGCGCG
>CBIHMX010000589.1:0-2487 GCA_966211115.1 uncultured Gemmatimonadaceae bacterium
GGCGACAATGTGCGGGTCGTTCCGAGATTTGGTGCATGATCGCCACTTCGATGTCTGGCAGGGAACCGCCTTCTCCGCGCATCGGTTCGGCGCGATTCGTCCGTACGGATGCGCTGGGCGGCTACATGGCGCTGGCCGGGTCGCGTTTCGAGACGCGGTTGCCACCCCACGTGCACAGCTCGTACGTCGTCGGCGTCGTCGAAAACGGCGCAGTGCGCGTGACGACGAATCACTCGTCTCACGTTGCCAGCGCCGGTATGGTCGTGTTGGTGTCGCCCTTCGTCGTGCATACGGAGATCCCGGTCAGCGAGCAGGGGTGGACGTTCCGTTATCTCTACCCGACCGATGCCGTCGTGCGTGAAGCATTGTGCGCAGCACCCGCGTCGTCGCCGGCACTTCGATTCGGGCGACCGGTGATCGACGATCCCGGGCTGGCAACTATGATCACCCGCGTCCACCAGGGCCTCGAATCGGGGGATCCTGATGGCACGACAGCCGACGCGCTCACGTCACTCGTCAGGCAGCTCGCTGAGCGATATGGTCGCAATCGCCCGAACGTGGAATCGCGCGAGCGCCGCAACATCGGTGCGGTGCGCGACCTGATCACGGAACGCCCCCTGAAATCCGTGAAGCTCCAGGACCTTGCATCGGCGGCCGGATTGAGCCCGTTCCACTTCACGCGCGTGTTCAAGAACCAGATAGGGTTGCCGCCTTACGCGTATTACGAACAAGTTCGTATCGCCTTCGCGCACCAGCTGATTCACGAGGGCCATGACCTCACGTCGGTCGCGTACCAGCTTGGATACGCCGACCAGAGCCACCTGACGCGGCACTTCCGCCGAGGGTCGTTCACGACTCCCGGCAAGATGGCTCACTTCGCTCGAACCGCGTTGAAGCGATAAGGTCTGATTCAGGGACGATTTTCACTGAGGGGCTTGAACACGGAGGGAACGGATCAGCCGGATTTTCGCGGGTACTGCTGTGAAAAACAGAACACGGATCAAGACACCGTCCAAGTTCCAGACGAAGGCTGTGATCCGTGTTCTGTTTTTCACTGCCGTATCCGTGACAACCAGACTGAACCCGTTTCGTCCGTGTTCAGCCCTTCAGTGAAAATCGTCCCTAAAAACAGCGGACATCTCTATTCCAATCGGCAAACAAACCGGACTGGTTAGGCGTCCGTATCCACATGTGCAGATACCAGTACTGAAGGACATCGCTCTTGAGCATCTGGCGGCCGAGCAATCGTGGTGGAACGGAGTCCTTCGGCCAGGCGCGGTATGGGATGATGTATTCGACCGCGTTCAAGACGTACGAACCGTCGGGCTTCCGCTCGTACAATAGGAACTCCGGCTTCTCGACTTCGACCTTCTCGTCTACATGAGAACGATTGAGGTGGTGGAAGCCCATCGTTCCCTGTGAAGAGTCGGAGATGCACGCCGCGACCTTGGCGGCGTAACCGTTGGCGACCGCCGAATCGAGGTTCTTGAAGGCTGCGGTTGCCGCACGTGCGCGCCTGACGCCTTCGACCACTTCCGATCCGTACGCTGACGGATCGGCGGGCGCGTCTGTCATCGAGGGGTGAACGTGCGCAGCGGGTCTGGCGCACGCCGTGAGCGTGAGGAACAAGAGTAGGCGCATGACTTTTGGGGTCTGACCCAATCTTGGGAGAGAGCGCCAGGATGTGGCTCCTCGTGCAATGAACCGGATTCGATGTGCAACGATCCGTCGCTTCGCGGTCCTTCAACCCTCGCCCGATCGTCGTATTGTTCGATTCATGTCGAAGGAGTCCGGGCTGACCCGAGGCGAGTGGCTTTCACGCAGGCGAACCGTCTTCGCGATCGCCGGCGCCGTCTGGATGAGCTTTGCCGTCATCCACGTCTTCCAGACCTCCGTGCTTGCCGACGCGACGGGTCGTGAATGGACGCTCTGGGGCGGCATCGTCTACGCGTTTCCCTGGTGGCTCTCGTGGCTGGTGCTCACGCCCATCATCGCGTGGCTCGCCGACCGGCATCCGTTCACGAGTGGGAATCCATGGCGCACGCTGGGCGTGCATGCCTTGTTCGGGCTGCTGATTTCAAGCGTTCAGCTGCTGGTGGTCGGTTCCGTCTTCTGGTACACGGTGGGACAGTACGCCGGCGTCGCCACGTCACTGGTGAACCAGTTGCAGCGCTTCTTCGGGAACTTCTTCCTCGAAAGTGTCGTGACGTATGTGGGCACGGCGGGCGTATTCACGGCGATCGACTTCGCCCGCGCGGTGCGGGACGAGTCGGTGCGGCGAGCGCAGAGTGAGGCGCGCGCGGCGGCACTCGAGTCGTCGGTTACCCAGGCCAGGCTGGATGCCCTGTCGATGCAGATGAATCCGCATTTCCTCTTCAACACGCTGACCGCGATCTCCGGTCTGGTCGCCCAGGAGCGCAGGGCAGAGGCGCGCGAGGTCATCCAGCGGTTGGGCGAGCTGTTGCGGCAATCGTTAGGTAACGGGAG
>CBIHMX010000590.1:0-2478 GCA_966211115.1 uncultured Gemmatimonadaceae bacterium
TCGTCGAGTTCCCTCGACAGGCGCGTGAATGCTTCCCGGCTCTGGTTGGTCGGCTTGTATTCGCCGGCGCCCACCACGCCCGACAGCGCTGCGATCTTGTTGTTCAACTTGATCGGGTAGTTCAGCGGATCCTGGCCGCTCTGGTTCCGTGTCTGGTAGACCTCGTTCTCCCGGTACGTCAGGCTGTCCATCATCACGGTGGCGAGGCGCGTGAACTCCGCGCGCTGCTGCGGATTCAGCTTGTCGGTACGGTCACCGACCTGGTACCGCATGTTGCGCACCGTGCGCACGCCGAGGTTGGCTTCGGTCACCTTGTCCCGGATGGCAATCAGGAGACGGAACTGCTCCTGCAGGTCGGCCTCGGTCGCGGTGGAACGCGGGTCCTTGCGAACGCGGATCGGATACGTCTGCGTGTCGCCACCGACAGTCATGCGCACGCTGTAGGTGCCCGGCGGCGCGATCGGTCCCTGCGTGCCGGCGGCCCACATGATCAGGTTCGAGAAACGCTCGGCGTCGGGGTAGCGAAGGTTCCAGGAGAAGGTGTTCATGCCTGCCTGGTTAGGCGCCCGAGGTGGCGGGCCACCGCCGCCACGTCCGCCGCCACCACCGCCGCCGCCGGGCATGAGTGCGGCGACGACCCGCGTCGCGGAGTCCCGACTGGCGCCGGCGCGCATCACCGAGTCGATCGCCGCCGCCCGGCGGAGGGAATCGGCCGCAACCTGTGGATCCTGGTCTGACGTGAACGACCGGATCACCTCGCCGCGTGCGTCGAGGAACTCGAAATTCACGCGTTGACCGCGATCCTTGAGCCAGTATTGGACGACCGCGCCCGATGGCACGCCCTGGAACTGCGTCCGGAACGCATCGACCGGCCGGAAGAGATGGGCCGCTTTCTGCGTGATGGCGGGCGTGACTTCGCGCAGCGCCGACATGTTGTCCATGATCCAGAACGCGCGTCCGTGCGTGGCCAGGATCACGTCGTTGTCCTTGATACGAATGTCGTGCACGGGCACGATCGGCAGGTTCCGGTTGAGCGACTGCCAGGTGAGTCCTTCGTCGAACGTGACGTACACGCCGCGTTCCGTTCCGGCGAACAGCAGACCGCGCCGCACCGGGTCTTCGCGCACGACGCGCACGAAGTGGTCGTCCTTGATGCCGTTGATGACCTTCGTCCAGGTGCGGCCGAAGTCAGCCGTCTTGTAGATGATCGGCTGGCGGTCGCCCAGCTGGTACCGGTTGGCGGCGACGAACGCGCCACCGGCAACGAAGTTGGACGGCTCGATGATGGAGATGCGCGTGAAGTCGCCGATGTCCGGCGGCGTCACGTTGGTCCAGTTCGCGCCATTGTTGCGCGAGACCCAGACCAGTCCGTCGTCGGTGCCGGCCCAGAGGACGCCGGCCTGCACGGGTGATTCATCGAACGCAAAGATCAGCGCGTACGTCTCGACGCCCGTCTGGTCGCGCGTGATCGGGCCGCCCGACGGTCCCATGGTTTTGGGATCCTTGCGGGCGAGGTCCGGCGACACCGGCGTCCAGCTCTGGCCTTCGTTGTTCGAGCGGAAGAGCCTCGAGCCGGCCGCGTACACGACGTTAGGCGTGTGGCGGGAGAAGACGATCGGGAACGTCCACTGGAAGCGGACCTCGATGTCCTCCGACGAGTGACCCATCGGGTTGATCGGGAACACCGTCACGTTGCGCTCGAAACCGGTGCGGCGATCCTTGCGCGTCAGCAGGCCGCCGTAGCTGCCGGCGAAGATGATGTTCGGGTCGCGGGGATTCGGCGTGACGTAACCGGACTCGCCGCCGCCGGCGTCGTACCAGCCGTCCATGCCATCCCCGCCCCCGCGACTCGGGCCACAGAGCGTCGAGTTGTCCTGCTGCGCGCCGCAGATCTGGTACGGCCAGTCGCTCGTGACGTCGACGTGATACCACTGCGCGGTCGGATAATCCTGGTCGGTCCACGAACCACCGCCGTTGACGGAGACGTTGGCGCCACCGTCGTTGGCGTTGATCATCCGGTTCGGGTTGTCCGGCGCGATCCAGAGGTCGTGATTGTCGCCGTGCGGCGGGTTGATGTTCTGCGGAAAGGTGCGGCCGCCGTCGCGCGACTTGTGAAAGCCTACGTTCAGCGAATAGACGACGTTCGAATCCTTCGGGTCGGCATAGATGTGCGAGTAGTACCAGGCGCGCTGCATCATGCGCCGGTCGGCATTCATCTTCTCCCACGACGTGCCGCCGTCATCAGATCGGTACAAGCCGCCCGAGTCGTGCTCGACCTGCGCCCAGATCCGGCTCGGCTTCGCCGGAGAGACCGCGATGCCAATCTTGCCGGTGACGCCTTTGGGGAAACCGCGGGCCGTCTGTGACAGGTTCGTCCACGTGGCGCCACCGTCGGTCGACTTGTGCAGTCCGCTGTGGACGCCGCCTGACGACATCGACCACGGCGTCCGGTACGCCTGCCACATGGCGACGTAGATG
>CBIHMX010000591.1:0-2470 GCA_966211115.1 uncultured Gemmatimonadaceae bacterium
GACCCGCACCGCCTTGCCACCCGGCTGCACCACGAGCGCGTCGCCCGGGCGCACTTCGCCCTCCCACACGGTGCCCGTGACCACGGATCCCGTCCCCTTCACGCTGAACACCCGATCCACCGGCATCCGGAACGGGCCGCGGGCGTCGTGGTCGGGGGCGAACGCCATCGCCGCGCCTAACGCCTCGCGCAGCGCCTCGATGCCGCGTCCGGACGGCGATGACGTCGGCACGATCGCCGCATCCTCGAGCCGGGTTCCGCGGAGCGCGTCGCTCACGTCGGCGGTCACCAGCGCGAGCCAGTCCTCGTCGACGAGGTCGCATTTCGTGAGCGCCACGACCGCCGCTCTCGTTCCCAGCAATTCGAGGATGGCGAGGTGTTCACGCGTCTGCGGCATGACCCCCTCGTCGGCGGCAATCACGAGCAGGGCGACATCGATCCCGCTGGCGCCGGCCACCATGGTGCGGACGAACGCTTCATGCCCGGGCACGTCGACGATCCCTACCGTTCCGATGCCGGCCAGTTCAAGCGGGGCGAACCCGAGCTCGATCGTGATGCCGCGGCGCTTTTCCTCCGGCAGCCGGTCCGTGTCGACGCCCGTGAGCGCGCGCACCAGCGTCGTCTTTCCGTGATCGATGTGCCCGGCGGTACCGATGATCATGCCGGTCGCCGCAGGCGGGCCTCCCATCCGTCCAGCGCCCGCAGCTCGCGGCCGTCGCCCATGTGATGGTGCAGGAACTCGCGCAGGAGCCGCAGGTGCGCGCGCCGGGGAAGGTCGCCCGTCAACACCATCCGCTCGTGCGCCAGCCAGCCAATGATGGCCTGACGAGCGTCGGCGGGAATGTCGCGTCCGATGGGGACCGCCTGGACGCATCGCGGGCAGACGACCCCGCCCCCGCGATGGCTGAACGGTATGGCGCGATCGATCCCGACCATCGACCCGCAGGAGCAACAGCGATCGAGGGCGGGCGCGAAGCCTAACGCCGCGACGTACCGCCAGGCGGCGGCAATCGCCTGGTCGGTCGACTCACCGGCCGGGGACTGGGCGATGTCGTCGAGCGATCGGCCGAGGACGTCGAACGCGTCGTCGTGCGGATCGGCGTGCGCAAACCGGAGCGCCAGCTCGGCCAGCGCCGAAGCGCCGGCAAAGCGGTCGAGGTCCGCCGCCAGCGCCATGCGGCTCCGCGTCAGGTCGAACCCGGCCAGATTCGAGAGGTCCCGTCCCGGCCTGAGCGTGAACTGCGCGACACCACTCGCGAACAGGTCGAGCGATGCCCCGAACCGGCTGCGGGATCGCCGGGCTCCGCGCGCAAGCACGGATTGCACGCCGTGCTCACGCGTCGCCAGCCGGACGATCCGCGACGATTCGAGGTAGTCCTGTACGTGCAGGACGATGGCGTCGGTCGCGATCAGGGTCACGGGATAATGCTCACCTCCGAAGGCTCGCGGCACGCACCCCGATCGTCAACGACCGACCGGGCGCGGGATAGTTCGCGATTTCCTCGTAGCCGGCACCGAAGACGTTTTCGAGCCGCACGGCCAGGTCGATCCGCGCGCCATTGAACTCCCGGGCAATGGGTCGCGTGACACCAATGTCGAGCCGCGTCCACGCCGGGAGCACCACGGGTGTGGCGGGGAACGTGGCGAAATCCCGGTCCTCTCGACTCCCGGTCCTGGTCACCAGTGCATCCATGGTGGTCGCGCCGGGCAGGTCGAGGGCAACGGACGCAGTCGACAGCACGGAGGGACGCCGGAGCAGGCGGTTCCCCTGCACGAACGTGGCTTCCTCGCCCGTCTGCAAGCCGGCGTCGTCGACCCGGGTGCGCAGCAGCGTGGTCGTGGCACCGAGCCTGACGCGGGATGCGGGTACGAGCGACAGCTCGAGCTCGAGTCCGCGAGCCGATGCAGCCGCCACGTTGAAGTAGTTAGGCTGTTCCGGCGTGATGAATGCGTATTGAATCATGTCGCGGAAGCGCTGGTCGAACCACGTGGCCGCCATGGTCAGGCTGCCGTCGTTCACGACCTGCCGGATGCCGGCTTCCCAGCTCCGCGAGCGCTCCGGGTCGAGGTCGGCATTCCCGGTCGAAAACGCGGTGTTGAAGGACTCGAAGAACGTCGGTGCCTTGAACGCCGTTCCCGCCGTCAGGCGCAATGAACCTCCGGACCAGGCTCGCCAGGCCATGCCGGCGCGCACGGTCCGAAACGCACCGAACGTATTGTTTTCGTCGTAACGGGCCCCGGCGCTCAGGGTCAGGCGCCCGTGCTCGGAGAGCCACTGGCCATACACCGCCTCATTGCGGCGGTCGGCGACGAATCGGCTCCGCTCGAAGCTGAAGTTGGAGCTGTCCGTTCCACGTTGCGCTTCGCGGACCGCTTCACCACCCACGGTAACGATCGACGGTCCAAGCATGAAGTGGACGCGCGCATCCGCGGCCCGCCGGCGTACAATGGTGAGCGCGTCATAGTAAAAC
>CBIHMX010000592.1:0-2459 GCA_966211115.1 uncultured Gemmatimonadaceae bacterium
TGGCGCGGATCGTGGCACGCGCTGGGGTCGGGGACGCCTGATCGCTCCGGACGATTCGCCGGAACTGCGCCCTGAAATACGACTTCACGTCCTGGGGACGGGTCTTCACGGTCGCATCGCGCGCCCGAAGGACCTCGTGCTCCTCATAGAGGGCGATCACGTCTTCCACGAAACTCAGCTGGATGGAGGAGTCCAGCGTGCGCAGGGATCGCAACACGGCCTCCGTCAGCGATGGTTCGGCCGCCTGCGGGAACCGATCGGCGCCCTCGCGGCCGGAGAGCACCGTCGGCCGCGGGAAGCGAACAAAGATCGGTTGTGCGAAGTGCGGATGCCTGACCATCAACTGTCCCTTGTCGAGCGTTGCCAGCTTGGTCTTTGTCGCCGGTCCGAGGACCTGATACCCCGGCGTCGAGAGTTCGTCCGCGTCCATTCGGCCGAAGAGTGCGGTCGCGGCGTTCCCCACCACGCGCCGATGCACCTGCGACCGGAACTGTTGCGCGCCAAAGAGTACCAGCCCCAGATACCGGCCGCGTTCGGAAATATCGAGCAGCATGCGACGGACATGCGTGTCGGGTCCATCCGCCTGCGCGTACTTGTTCAACTCATCCACGAAGACGATGAGGTGATTCACGCCAAGCGTACGTCGCTCCAGGTGTTCCCGCAGGAGCGAAACGACCCGCGCGAACACCAGGTCCTGCGCGTCCTCCTCGAGGTTGGCAACGTCGATCACATACACCGTCTTGTCCTGGAAGGTGCCCCAGGGAAGGTCCGACCTGACCCCTGCGTCGGTGACCAGCCCTTTGCATCGTTGCGCGATGTTGATCAACCGGTTCCGAACCTTCCTGATGGTCGCGACGTGGTGCGTCCTCCAGGCCTCGTTGCCACGGTCCTCCATGAAATCGAGTAGATCGCGGAACCATTCCTCGAGGTCGGCAAAGGACTGCACCCGGTAACGCTTCCCATTGGCCAGCCGCTCATCGGAGAAATCATGGTCCACGATGCGGTCCCCGATGAAATCGATCAGCGCATCGGCCTTGGCATCGACGTCGTCGCGGTTGAGCAGCACCGGAGCAAAGCGCAGCACATCCGTCAGGCCCCAGGTCAGGGGCGAGACGTTGGATGACAGCTCGGGATTCGAGCGCAGCGTGTTGAGCGCGAGTCCGCGGGCGGTGTACGGCGCGTAGTAGTGCACGTTCTCGAATGGCTTCGGCTCGATCCCCATCAGCCGGTACATCTCGCGGTCGCTGTCCTCGAGACGGCCTGGCTGGTCCAGGAAACAGAGATCGGGTCCCTTCACGTTGAAGCAGAGCGCCGCGACTGATCCCTTGGACGGAGGGAAATGCGTGAAGATCGAGGAGAGCAGGAACTCGACGGCGCTGGTCTTGGTGGCGAGGCCGGACACGCCGGTGATGTTCAGGTGCGCCGATTCGGGTCCGAGCAGGAAATCGGCATCGAGGTACACGGGGGAATTGGTGGCGCCCGCTCGATAGACACCCACCGGAATGGCCGTTCTCGATTCTGGCCGGAGGTAGGAGTCCATTCGCAGTGCGATCGCCACGTCGTCCGCGTTGGCGAGAAACACCTGGCCCATGGGCACGGGCTGCAACGGCTCCTCGGGGAACTGCCGGAGCACGGCGGCGGTGTAGAGACGGATCTCGGGTCGTTCGGTCGCGGCGGTGCTGGCTCGATCAGGCGCTCCGTCCGCACTGATCACATCGTGCAGCGGCGATAGCAGGTCGGTGTAGCTCAACCCGTCGGTGACGACGCCGTAGATGTGCGGGAGCTGGCCGTCGATGGGATGGGCACCATCGACCCGCACGATGGTGCCGATGCCCACGGGTGAATCGAGCGCGGTCCAGAAGTGAAACTCGTGAGGCGTGTTGGGTCGCCGTTCGGTCGCTACGACGCGCCCGAGCGCCACCCTGTTTGCAGCCTGAAGCATTGCCATAAGCTATCCGCCCGACCACCCCCGCGTCGCCAACCGGGAGTTCGGGGTCACACCCCGGGTGAGAACCCCGGGCTGTCCCCGGGGCTGACCCCGCACACAAGCCTTTCGTTAACATTGCCCCGGTAAACCGCCGGGGGGTCAGACCCGGGGTCTGACCCCGGGTATGACCCCGAACTCTAGCGTTCCTTGACCTTGGCCCAGGAATCGCGCAGGCCGACGGTCTTGTTGAAAACGAGCGTCCCAGGGCGTGAATCGACAGGATCACTCACGAAGTAGCCCGTGCGCTCGAATTGATACCGTGTTCCAGGCGGTTCGTCCGCTACGCTTGGCTCGATCCTGGCGTCGGCTATGACCGCGAGGGAATCCGGATTCAGCACCGACATGAAATCCTCGACGGAATCCGGCTCGGGGATCCGGAACAGCCGGTCATACATCCGCACTTCGCAGGTCAGCGCCGTCGCGGCCGCGACCCAGTGGATAGTGCCCTGGACCTTCCGACCATCCGGCGAAT
>CBIHMX010000593.1:0-2459 GCA_966211115.1 uncultured Gemmatimonadaceae bacterium
GATCATGGTCGAGTCCCCGACGACCGCCGTGCCGATAAGCACCGGCTTGGCGGTCGCCTTGAACGTGTTGCCCGCGCCGTCGTTCTCCTCGAGCAACTCCTTGGCCACCGTAAAATTCGGCGTAAAGCCATAGTTCTTCTTGATATCGTCCTCGATACCGGGGATCTCCTCGATCTGGGACAATTCGTAGATCGACTGCGCGTTATCCGTCACCGGCCCGTACGAATCGACCGCGATCGTGACCGGTCCCATGCCCAGGAACCCGAACGCGACAAGACCAAAGGCGAAAATCGCCGGCGCGTTCATCAATTCCCCGAGGCCCATCGTGCTCACCCAGGCGGCGATCCCCATCAGACCCATGATCGTCATGCCCAGCCAGTAGCTCGAGAAATTGCCCGCCACGAGGCCGGACAGAATGTTGAGCGAAGCCCCGCCTTCACGCGACGACGTCACGACTTCCTGTACGTGACGGGAATGGACTGAAGTGAAGATCTTCACCATTTCGGGAATGATCGCGCCGGCCAGCGTGCCGCAGGTGATCACGGTCGAGAGCTGCCACCAGAGATCGCCGTTGCTGCCGAGATCCCGGATGGTCAGGTATGACAGCGCGTAGGTGAGCAAGACCGAGAAGATCGACGTCACCCACACCAGCTGCGTCAGCGGAACCTCGAAATTCATCTTGACCGCGCCGGCGTATTTCGCCCTGGAAACGGCGTTGCTGGCGAGATAGGAAATGCCGGACGCCAGCACCATCATGATGCGCATCAGGAAGATCCAGACGAGAAGCGTGGCCTGGATCGCGGGATCCGTCACCGCCAGCACGATGAACGTGATCAGCGCAACGCCGGTCACGCCGTAGGTCTCGAAGCCATCGGCGGTCGGTCCGACCGAGTCGCCGGCGTTGTCACCAACGCAGTCGGCGATGACACCGGGGTTCCGGGCATCGTCTTCCTTGATCTTGAACACGACCTTCATCAGGTCGGAACCGATGTCGGCGATCTTCGTAAAAATGCCGCCCGCGATACGGAGGGCGGCGGCACCTAACGACTCACCGATGGCGAAGCCGAGGAAGCAGGCTCCGGCCACGTCCGACGGGATGAAGAGCAGGATGGCAAGCATGAACAGCAGCTCGACCGAGATGAGCATCATGCCCACGCTCATGCCGGCGCGCAGGGGAATCTCGCAAACCGGGTACGCCTTTCCGGCCAGGCCCGCGAACGCCGTGCGTGAGTTTGCCAGCGTGTTGATGCGAATGCCGTAGGCCGCCACACCGAAGCTGCCCGCCATGCCGATCAGCCCGAACAGCAGGATGATCGCGATCTTCGAGAACTCGAGCCCCGTCAGCATGAAATACGCGACGATGACGACACCGATGAACGCGAACAGGATGAGCAGGAAGCGTCCCTGCTTCGCCAGGTACGCCTTGCAGGTGGTGTAGATCAGCTCGGACACGTCGGCCATTGACTGGTGCACCGGCAGCTTCTTCACCGCCGTGTAGCTGGTCATGCCGAAAAGCAGGCCAAGCACGCACACACCGAGACCGAACAGCAGGATGGTGTGGCCGGTCATGCCGAAGAAGTCACCCTGATTGAGGTCCGGCAGGTGGATGTTCACTTCACCACCGGGGCGGTGCTCCGGCTGTGCGGCCTCCTGGGTCACAGGCTCCTGGACCGCGGCGATGGCCGCAGGCTCCTGGAGCGCTTCGGCTCGCGGAGCCAGAAGGGAGGCCGTGGCGCCTGTAAACGCCAGTGCGACCAGTGTGAACAACGTGCGGTGGACCAGCCGTTTCATCTTGTCACTCTCTGGAATGGGGAGTCCGTCGAAACCCGTCACTCGCCAGCCTCAGACGGCCTGCGCTGTGCAGCGCGGTGCCGCTTGCCGTATGCTCGAGTTTTGGGGGTCGTCGACGGGCGGAATGCCGGGACGGGCGGAAAACCGCGACAATTTATGCAGGCCCGGCGGGAATGGCCAGAGCCTTGCGCTGCCTTGCTTTACATCGCTTCCGCGGTGACGACGGCGATGGCCTTCACGGGGCGGCCATCCATAGTGACAGCCGGCCGGAACCGGATCTCCAGCAGCATTTCCCGTATCCGGCGGTTGTAGCCGTTATCTCGGGACGGATTGAACCCGATGAGCTTGGCGTTCCCGGTCGAATCAACCTCGAACTGCGCCACCATCTTGTATGGGCGCACCTTGGAGGGAATCGGTAGCGGCAGGATGGGAAGCGCCACCACTGTCGGCGGATAGATGGTCCCATCGCCGCCCCCGGTCCCCGGGCCGGTTCCTGATCCACGGCCAGTACCGACGCCAGAGCCTTCGCCGCCCCCGCGGCCAGGTCCGTTGCCGGTAGTCCCATCGTTGCCCGTTCCGCGCCCGGCCCCCTGTTGTGCCGAGACGGAATCAGCGCGCGGTGTGGCAGCGGCTGAGTCCGTCGGAGTGGCCACGGGCGGGGTTGGGGT
>CBIHMX010000594.1:0-2453 GCA_966211115.1 uncultured Gemmatimonadaceae bacterium
AGCTTGCGCGATCCGGGAAAGCGAGTCGAGACCTTAATGGCGTGACCTCGGCGTCACGCGGCGTCCTTGGCGGTTTGTCTTCTCGAAGCCTCCCACGCGTGCGTGCTGTAACACAGCTTGGATGTAATGACGCGTCGATTCGCGAATATTCGCGGCGACTCGATTCTCCAGCCGTTGACCTGCCGCGTCGATTCCGCTCGCGCCCACGACGAACAACCTCGCATCCGCTATTAACCTTAACGACTCGATAATTCCAGCACTCGCACTTCTCGTCGCCGCCGCTGTCGCCCTGGTCGCTTATTTCGCGCGGCTGCTCACCGTGGGTGGGGCGATGGCGGCCACGCTGGTCGGCGCGGCAACCTTCGTCGCCGGTCCGTCGTGGATCATCCTGTTGCTGCTCTTCTTCGTGACGTCGAACGCGTTGTCGTTATGGCGCGCGCGCGAACGTGACGCCTTGACTGCTTCACTCCTTGAAAAGGGCGCGCGGCGTGATGCCTGGCAAGTACTCGCGAATGGCGCGGTGTTCGCGATCGCCGCAGCACTGTCGAGTCCAGGAAACGACCCGTTGTGGCAGGCCATAGGCATCGGCGCGATTGCAACAGCCATGGCGGACACATGGAGCACTGAGGTCGGGACGATCGCCGGAGGGACGCCGCGATTCATCATGAGTGGCCGTGCTGTCCCGCCTGGAACCTCGGGAGGCATAACGCTGGCGGGCACGTCCGCAGGCATCATCGGCGCACTCCTTGCGGCTGTGGCGGCCGGGATGATGGATTGGGAGACGCCTCTTCCGGTCATCGTCTCCGCCGGGGTCGTTGGTTCGCTCGTGGATTCACTGCTTGGTGCGACGGTACAGGAACGTCGGTGGTGCAGCGTCTGCGACCGGCTGACAGAGCGGCGCATCCACACCTGCGGCACTCCAACCACGCATCGGGGTGGCATTCGTGGATGGACCAATGACCTGGTGAACTTCACGAGCACTCTCGCCGGAGCGGCCGTCTCATGGGCACTCACCTGACCTCTGCAATCCGCCTTTCCCTGCTTGTCGCGTCGGTCACGCTGATCGCGGCCTGCGACCGCCAGCCATTCGAACCCGTCGGTCGCCGTCCAGTCGGTGGCATCGAAGGTGGAAGCGGCGGTCCGGTTACGACCACGATCGAAGGAACCTGGCGTCGCACGCTGGTCTTCTTCGACGACTTCGGCTTTCTGCATTCGTCGGAGACCACCTGGAGCTTCGACAACGATGGCAGCGCCGAGCGAAGTGTGGTCACGACCAACGAGACCCTTGGCGCCGCCGATACGATCCTGACCTCGGCCCTTTGGCGTATCGAGGGCACGAGCCTCATCATCGACTTTACCGCACCCAGTCCGGGAACGATCACGCTCGACGTCTTCGTCCAGGACTCGACGCTCTTTCTCGCCGGCCAGGAGTATGAACGCGTCTCATGACAGCGCCTAACGACGCCGACGTCATCGTGGTCGGTGGCGGACCCGCGGGAGCGGCCGCCGCGTTTTTCCTGGCGCGAGCCGGATGTGACGTGCTGGTCCTCGACCGTGCGACGTTCCCGCGCGACAAGCCCTGCTCCGAGTACCTGAGCCCCCAGGCCGGTCGCCTGCTACAGGAAATGGGTGCGCTCGACGCGCTGGAACAGGGACCGTGCGCGCGCCTCATTGGCATGCGTGTGCACTCACCTGATGGCACGTCGTTCACCGGTTCATTCGGAGCGCCGACCGGCTTCACGCCCTTCCGCGACTACGGTATTGCCGTCAGGCGGCCCCTCCTCGACGCGCTTCTCCTGGCGCGCGCCGAGCAGGCTGGCGCGCGCATACGGGAAGGCACCGACGTGCGCGATGTCTCCCGTGGCGACGACGGGCGTGTGAACGGCGTGGTGGTCCGCGTGAGCGGTGAACCGGTCACCCTGCGCGCCCGTCTGGTGATCGGGGCAGATGGCCTGCGGTCGGTTGTCGCCAGGCGCACCGAACTCGGTGCGCACGGACGCTGGCCGCGGCGGCTCGCACTCGTCTGCCACTTTCGTGGCGTTCAGCACGACGCCGATGTCGGCGACATGCACGTTTTCGACGGTGGTTACACCGGTTTTGCGCCAGTCGGTGATGGACTGACCAACGTCGCGGTAGTCATCCCGACCCGGCGGAGCCGCGAGATCGGGAACGACCGCGACGCCATCATGGACCAGTTGCTTCGAGCAACGCCACGCGTCGCCGCGCGACTGGCCAACGCCGAACGCGCAACGCCAACGCGCGCCGTCGGCCCATTCAACTGGCACGCCCGCACCGCATGGTCGCCCGGTGTCGCGCTCGTAGGCGATGCGGCCGACTTTTTCGACCCGTTCACCGGCGAGGGCATGTACGCCGCCATGCGCGGCGCGGAATTGCTGACGCCGTACGCGTTCGAGGCGGTCCGGTCGAAGGGCCCGCGGGACGCTGATATTGCC
>CBIHMX010000595.1:0-2451 GCA_966211115.1 uncultured Gemmatimonadaceae bacterium
AGCGGAACCACGTCACGAAGCACCCGTTCGAGGTCATCATCTTCCAGAACGAGGAAGGCGGCACGATCGGGAGCCGGGCGTTCGTCGGCCATCTGCCTGACAAGGACCTCGACCTCGTTGCCAAGAGCGGCAAGACGCTGCGCGACGGGATCACTTTCTTAGGCGGCGATCCCACCAAGCTGTCCACGCTGCACTGGAAGAAGGGCGACTATGCCGCGTACGTCGAGCTGCACATCGAGCAGGGTGGGAATCTCGACGCCGAGGGGCTGAACATCGGGGTCGTGGAAGGGATCGTAGGGATCGGCTGGTGGGACGTGACCATCGACGGCTTCGGCAACCATGCAGGCACGACGCCGATGAACAACCGTCGCGACGCGTTGATGGCGGCAGCGAAGTACGTGCAGATGGTGAACCGCGTGGTCACGTCCGAGCCGGGACGCCAGGTCGGCACCGTCGGCCGGATCCAGGCCTTCCCCGGCGCGCCTAACGTGATCCCCGGGCAGGTGCAGACGACCCTCGAGGTCCGCGATCTCGACAAGGCGAAGATCGTCCGCCTCGCCAACAAGGTCATGGAAGAGGCGAAGAAGATCGGCGCCGAAAATGGTACGACCTTCACATTCAAGGAGACGTACCTGAGCGAACCGGCGATCATGGACACCAGCGTCCAGAAGACGATCGAAGCGAGCGCGAAGGGCGTGGGCCTGACGACGAAGTACCTGCCGAGCGGCGCGGGACATGACGCGCAGTACATGGCGCAGATCTGTCCGACCGGAATGATCTTCTGCCCGAGCGTGGGCGGGATCAGCCACTCACCGAAGGAGTTCACCAAGCCACAGGATGTTGTGAACGGAGCGAACGTGCTCCTGCAAACAATTCTTGCTTTGGATGCCTTGTAATGCGGAGTCCAACTGGGGGAAGAGCGTAGAAGCGTGAAATGAGGCGTGAGATAAGGCGTGAGATGAGGCGTGAAATGAGGCGTGAAAGACGGCGTGAATGAAACCGGGAGGGAGCGTGGATTACTGTTCACGAACATTCCATTCCGTTCCATGCGCGTCATGATTCTTGCCAGAGTTGTCCTAGCTGCGGCGGCGCTGATCGCGACTGACGTCGCTGCGCAGAATCCGCGCTACGACCTGTTGATCAGTGGCGGCACGGTGATCGACGGTACCGGATCGCCTCGCTACCGCGCGGACGTCGCCATTGCCGCGGGTCGGATCGCCACGGTCTCGCGGACGCCGATCGATGCCGCACTCGCGCGCCGGCGCATCGATGCCACGGGACTCATTGTTTCGCCGGGGTTCATTGACCTGCACGCGCATATCGAGCCCATTCTCGACATGCCGGACGCCGAGTCGCATGTGCGGCAAGGCGTGACATTGGCGTTAGGCGGACCGGATGGTGGTGGCGCCAGTCCCATGGGACCCTACCTCGCCCGTGTCGACCAGCAGAAACTCGGCTTGAACGTGGCGTTCCTCACCGGTCACAACACGATCCGGCGAGCAGTGATGGGCACGGCCAATCGAGCGCCGACTCCCGCGGAGCTGGACCGCATGCGGATGATGGTGGCCAGCGCAATGGGCGATGGCGCGTTCGGGTTGAGCACGGGGTTGCGATACATCCCGGGCTTCTACTCCAACACCGACGAAGTCGTGGCGCTGGCGCAGGTGGCGGCTGACTCCGGCGGCTTCTACACGTCGCACCTGCGCGAAGAGGCCGTCGGCCTGTTCGAGGGCGTTGCCGAGGCGCTGGAAATCGGCCGGCGGGCGCACATCCCGATCGTGCTTACGCACCACAAGGCGGTTGGCCAGCGGATGTGGGGGAAGAGCACCGTCACGCTGGCGATGGTCGACTCGGCGCGTCGAGCCGGGACCGACGTCATGATCGACCAGTATCCGTTCACCGCCAGTCACACCGGCATCGACATCCTGATGCCGCCGTGGGCGATGGCGGGTGGTGACAGCGCCTTGAAGCGGCGACTGGCCGATCCCGTGCTCAACGACAGCATTGAAAAGGATGTCATCTTTGCGCTCATCAATGATCGCGGCGGCGGCGACCTCAAACGCGTTCAGTTCTCGCGGGTCACCTGGGACTCGACGCTCAACGGGAAGACGCTCTATGACCTCGTGACGCGGCTCAACATCGAGCCCACAATCGAGAACGCGGCGCCGGTCGTCATCGACGTCGTCCTGCGGGGCGGGGCACGGACGATCTTTCACATCATCGATGAGGGTGACGTGAAGCGGATCATGGCGCATCCGCAGACCATGATCGCCAGCGACGGCCGGTTGAACAGGCTGGGCGAGGCGGTGCCGCACCCTCGCGCGTACGGTACGTTCCCCCGCGTGTTAGGCAGATACGTGCGCGAGGAAAAAGTACTGACGCTCGAACAGGCCGTGCGCAAGATGACGTCCATGCCGGCGATGCGCATGGGCCTGACCGATCGCGGTTGCC
>CBIHMX010000596.1:0-2450 GCA_966211115.1 uncultured Gemmatimonadaceae bacterium
GTCGCGGCCGCGACCCAGTGGATAGTGCCCTGGACCTTCCGACCATCCGGCGAATCGCCGCCACGGGTGGCTGGGTCGTAGGTACAACGGAGCTCCATAATGTTGCCGGCCGCGTCTTTCACTACTTCCTGGCAGGTAATGAAGTAGCCGTAGCGCAGCCGGACCTCACGGCCCGGTGCCAACCGGAAGAATTTCTTCGGCGGGTCTTCCATGAAGTCGTCGCGATCGATGTAGAGCTCGCGCGCGAACGGGACTTGCCTCGACCCCGTGAGCGGTACGTCGTGCGGGTAGTAGGATGCGTCGAGTTGTTCGACCGTGCCTTCCGGATAATTGGTCAGCACGACTTTCAACGGCTTGAGCACACACAGGACGCGCGGGACGCGCAGGTTGAGATCGTCCCGGATCGCCGCTTCGAGCGTCGCGAGTTCCGTGTGCTGCGGCTTGCGGGATACCCCTGCCGTCTCCACGAATGCGCGCAACGCCTCGGACGTCACCCCTCGCCGTCGCAAGCCGGAGATAGTTGGCATGCGCGGATCGTCCCAGCCACTGACGAGTCCCTCGTTGACGAGCCGGAGCAATTTGCGCTTGCTCATCACGGTGTACTCGAGCTCAAGTCTCGAAAACTCCGTTTGTTCCGGCGGCGGGTCGAACCCTGCCTCGCGCACGAGCCACTTGTAGATATCGTTGTTGTCCTTGAACTCGAGCGAGCATAACGAGTGCGTAATGCCCTCGATCGCGTCGGACAGCGGGTGGGCAAAGTCGTACAGCGGATACAGGCACCATTCGTCGCCGGTGCGGTAGTGCGTCTCGTGCCGGATGCGCAGGAGGATGGGATCGCGCATCAGCATGTTCGGATGAGCCATGTCGATCCGGCCGCGCAGCACGTGAGCACCGTCGGCGAATTCGCCCACGCGCATGCGGCGCAGCAGGTCGAGGTTCTCGTCAACGCTGCGATCGCGATACGGACTGTTCGTGCCAGCGGCCGTTACCGTGCCACGATTCCGCTTGATCTCCTCGTCGCTCTGTGAGTCGACGTATGCGCTGCCCTTGCGAATCAGCAACTCGGCAATCTCGTAGAACTTCTCGAAGTAGTCGCTGGCATACAGCTCCTCGTCCCAGCGGAATCCGAGCCAGCTGATATCGCGCTTGAACGCCTCGACGTACTTCATGTCCTCGCCCGTCGGATTGGTGTCGTCGAAGCGCAGGTTGCACGTGCCGCCGAATTCGCGCGCGACCCCGAAGTCCACGCATATGGCCTTGAGGTGGCCGATGTGCGGGAATCCGTTCGGCTCGGGCGGAAAACGCGTCTTCACCGGGCGCCCAAAGCGGCCGCTGGCGACGTCGTCCGCCACCATTTCCCGAATAAAATCCCGGTGCTGAATTTCGGTCACTGTTGAGCCATTGGTTGAGGCAAGTAGTAAGGTAAACGGACTTCAAGATCAGCGGTCAGAGGTCAGGAAGTCCGGTCTGACGTCGGTCGACTGACTTCACCGACGTTGTCGATTTCGCGGCCTGTCGTTCGACGCTTCAGTGAGAACAGGATCAAAACTGACAACTTCACAGAGCGAGGGTTCGACAATGCGTGTCATGGCAATCGTGAAGGCGACTCCCGAGTCCGAAGCCGGCCAGATGCCGACCGAGCAACTTCTGAGCGAGATGCTCGCCTACAACGAAGAGCTGGTAAAGGCCGGCATCATGCTCGCCGGCGACGGCCTGCACCCCAGCACCCGCGGAAAGCGGATCCGCTTCCAGGGCGAGAAGCGAACGGTGATCGACGGACCTTTCGCGGAAACGAAGGAGTTGATTGCCGGCTACTGGATCTGGCAGGTCCGGTCGATGGACGAGGCGGTGGAGTGGGCAAAGCGCTGCCCGAATCCGATGGAGGGCGAATCCTATCTCGAGCTGCGCCAGATCTTCGAGGCCGACGATTTCGGTGAAGAGCTCACCCCGGAACTGCGCGCCAAGGAAGACCGGCTGCGGAAGGAAGCGGCGCTCAACAGTTAGGGTTCACCATGGAAACTGCCGAAACGCACCGGACCATCGAAACCGTCTGGCGCATCGAATCGGCCCGCCTCATCGGCGGGCTGGTTCGCATCACCCGGGACGTGGGGTTGGCCGAGGATCTGGCGCAGGACGCGCTCATCGCCGCGCTCGAGCAATGGCCCGAGAGCGGTGTCCCGAAGAACCCGGGTGCCTGGCTCATGTCAACGGCCCGGCGTCGGGCGATCGATCATTTCCGGCACAAAGGCATGGCGGAACAGAAGCACGAGCAGATCGGTCGGGAGACGGATGACGCACAGCCGGATACGCTGGACGTCCTGGCGGACACCATGGACGACGAAATCGGCGATGACCTGCTGCGTCTGCTCTTCATCGCCTGTCATCCCGTGCTGTCCATCGACGCCCGCGTCGCGCTCACCCTCCGGTTGCTGGGCGGTCTCACCACGCCG
>CBIHMX010000597.1:0-2447 GCA_966211115.1 uncultured Gemmatimonadaceae bacterium
TCCCGATTCCCTATTCCCGATTCCCGATTCCCGATTCCCTATTCCCCGCAGGCCCTCTTCCCGATAATCCAGGGCGGAATTCATGCTGTGCTCCGGAGACAGGCAGCGCGAACCATTCGAGAAATGGACGACTGGCCCGGCATCGCCATCGGCGGGCTCTCTGTCGGTGAGAGCAAGCCGGACATGTACGCGATGCTCGACGTCCTGCACCCGGAACTTCCCGCCGACCGCCCGCGTTACCTGATGGGTGTGGGTTTTCCCGAAGACCTGATCGAAGGCGTCCGGCGAGGGATCGATCTCTTCGATTGCGTGGCGCCGACCCGAATGGGACGCAATGGAACGGCATTCACGAGCAGCGGTCGCATCAACATCAAGCGGGCAGACTTCAGGACCGACAAGCGTCCACTGGACGAGGACTGCCAGTGCTCCGCCTGCCGGCGGTTTTCACGAGCCTACATCCGGCATTTGTTCGTCTCGGACGAGATTCTGGGCCTGCGCCTGCTCTCGCTGCACAATGTACATTTCCTCGTGTCCCTGATGCGCGGTGCCCGCGCTGCCATCGAGGCGGCCTCATTTGATAGCTGGGCCAGCGAATGGCTGGACCGCCTGGCCTCCGGACCGGAACCCACGACATGACCGTCGCACTTTTCACGCTCCTGGCCGTACAGGCTGCTCCCGCTGGCGGAACGAACCCGCTCATTCCGCTGATGATCCAGATGGGCGCGATCTTCGCGATCTTCTACTTCCTGATGATCCGCCCGCAGCAGAAGCAGCGTCGACAGCACGAAGACCGGCTGAAAAACCTGCGAAAGGGGGACAACGTCGTCACCACCGGTGGACTCATCGGCGAAGTGGTGCACATCAGGGAAGTGGCCGGCGAGGACGCAAAAAAGTCGATGGAAGACGCGATCACGATCAAGACGGGCGAGTCCCGCGTCGTCGTGGAACGCGGACGGATCGCGCGCGTCGCGGGCTCGACGACGACCGGGGCATCGGCGTGAGCCTGCTCGACATCCACGTCCTGGGTTCGCCGGTGCTGCGCACCGAGACGAAGCCGATTACCACCATCACCGACGATATTCGCCGGCTGGCGAGCGACATGTTCGAGACCATGCGCGCGGCGCAGGGCATCGGGCTCGCGGCACCCCAGGTGGGCCGGCTGGAACGGATCGCCGTCGTCGACGTGGACAAGGATCCCATCGTGCTCATCAACCCCGAGATCATCGCCGAAGCGGGGAAAGAGCGCGCCGAAGAGGGTTGCCTGTCGATCCCGGACATTTACGGCGACGTGGATCGCGCGGCGCGGGTCACGATTCGCGCGATGGACCTCGACGGAAACATCTTCGAGCGGGAAGCCACCGAGCTGCTGGCGCGGGCATTCCAGCACGAGATCGATCACCTGCACGGGAAGTTGTTCATCGACTACCTGAGCTTCCTCAAGCGCCGCGGTGTCATGGCGCGCTGGGAAGACATGAAGGACAAGTACCCCAGCCAGCGACGCGTCCTGACTGCCCCGGTGAATGCCGGCGCCGAGCAGGCCAGCGGGGACGAGAACGGGTGACATGCGTGTCCTCTTCTGGGGGACACCGGAGTTCGCGACACCGCCGCTGAGGGCGTTGTTAGGCGAAGGGGTCGACGTTGTTGGTGTGGTCACGCAACCGGATCGGCCGACTGGCCGTCACCGCAGTTCCACCACCCCGCCGCCCGTCAAAGTGGTCGCGATCGAGGAGGAGCTTCAGGTCCTCCAGCCCGAACGGCCGCGCGGAGAGGCCTTCATGGAAGCCGTGAAGGCGCTGTCGCCCGACCTGTCGGTGGTCGTGGCCTACGGCCACATCCTCCCGAAGGAAGTCGTCGACCTTCCGCCCCTCGGCACCCTCAACATCCATGCGTCGTTGCTCCCCTGGTGGCGCGGCGCGGCACCCATCCAGGCGGCCATCCTCGCCGGCGATGCCGAGTCGGGCGTGTCCATCATGCGGATGGTGCGGGCGCTCGATGCCGGTCCCGTCATCATGCAGGCTCGCACGCCCATCCTCGACGACGAGACGGGCGGCGAACTGACGCTGCGGCTCTCCGAGCTGGGCGCCCTGGCGATCGTCGAGGCGATGACGCTCGTGTCGTTAGGCGACTCGTCGGGGATCCCGCAGCCTGACGAGGGCGTCACGTACGCCGGCAAGGTGAGCCGCGAGCAGGCGCGAATCGACTGGACGAGGCCCGCGGTGGACGTGTCGCGCGTCATCCGCGCCTTTGACCCGTCGCCGGGCGCGTTCAGCGTCCTGGACGGCGCCGAGGTGAAGCTGTTCGGGGCAAGGGTCGCGACAGATGCGACCGGCGACCCCGGCGTCGTGCTGGCCATCGACGAAATGGGCATGCTCGTCGGCTGCGGCGAGGGCGGAGTACGCATCGCATACGCGCATCCGGCGGGACGCCGAAGACTGGCTTCGCTCGAC
>CBIHMX010000598.1:0-2446 GCA_966211115.1 uncultured Gemmatimonadaceae bacterium
CGAGGCGTTCGACGGCCACCCGGTCATCGTGCGCACGTTCGACATCGGTGGCGTCAAGCTTCCCGTCGGCGGATATCCGTCAGAGCCGAACCCAGTCCTCGGCTGGCGCGCGATCCGCATGTGCCTGGATTCGCCGGACCTGTTCAAGGTGCAACTGCGGGCGCTGCTGCGGGCGGCCGTCCATGGTGAACTGCGCATCATGCTGCCGCTCATCGTGTCGGTGGAGGAGGTGCGCGCCGCGCGCGCCTTGATGGACGAAGCGGCCGCCGAGTTGTCCGTCGCCGGCGTGCCCTACCGGAAGCAGGTGAAGCTCGGCGTCATGATGGAAACGCCGGGCGCGGCGGTCGCCGCCGATACGTTTGCCGGCGATGTCGCCTTCTTCAGCATCGGCACGAATGACCTGGTGCAGTACACGCTGGCGGTCGATCGCGGGAACGTGAACCTGGCCAACCGTTTTACGGCGTTGCACCCGGCCGTCCTGCGACTGATCAAGCGCATCGTGGACGTTGGCGACGCGCAGGGCATCGACGTCGCGGTCTGCGGCGAGATGGCCTCACAGCCCCTCATGGCGTTCGCGCTCATCGGCCTTGGCGTGCGCGAGCTCAGCGTAAACCCGAGGGCAGTTTCCGCGACCAAACGGCTGGTGAAGGGCATCAGCACGGCCCTGGCCATGGAAGCGGCTACCGCCGCGCTGAATGCGCGAACGGCTCCCGACGCGGAACGAGAGTTGCGATTCCGACTGGTTGCGGCGCTGGGGACTCTGGCTGACGGCGGGTGAGAGTCACTGGTATTGGTTAGTGATTATTGGAACTGGTACCAGTGTCAGTACTGGCAGTACAGCTGCTGGTACCAGTTCCAATAACCAATAACCAAATACCAGTAATCCCACCCAACTACAGTTCCCCCTCTTAGTTACCTAGGTTTCCACCTGACTCCAATTCCAAACCTGTGCCAGAACATCTCTTCACTTCTGAATCCGTCACCGAAGGCCATCCCGACAAGGTCGCGGACGCCATTTCTGATGCGGTGCTCGACGCGATCATCGCCGAGGATCCGAAGGCGCGTGTCGCGTGTGAAACGCTGGTCACGACGGGACTCGCCGTCATTGCCGGTGAAATCACGACGTCGACGTGGGTAGACTTGCCGGGTGTCGTTCGCGCGACGATCCGGCGCATCGGCTATACCGATGCCACGTTCGGTTTTGATTCGCATACCTGCGCGGTGATGAGCACGATCGACAAGCAGTCGGGTGACATCGCGATGGGTGTCGACACCGGTGGCGCGGGTGACCAGGGCATGATGTTCGGGTATGCCACCGATGAAACCGATGACCTCATGCCGGCGCCGATTCTCCTGGCGCACCGGCTGGCCAAGCGGCTCGCGGACCTGCGTCACTCGGGTGAACTGCCCTGGCTGCGGCCGGACGGCAAGGCGCAGGTGACCGTGGCGTACGAGGGTGACACGCCCGTGCATGTCGACACGGTGGTGGTGTCGACGCAACACGATGACAAGATCGGCGCGGCGAAACTGAAGAAGGAGATCATCGCCAGGGTGATCGAACCGGTGCTGCCCACCGAGTGGCGCCGGAAGAAGCCCACGTATCACATCAACCCGACGGGCCGATTCGTCACCGGTGGCCCGCAGGGCGACGCGGGCCTCACGGGACGGAAGATCATCGTCGACACGTACGGCGGCATGGGACGTCATGGCGGTGGCGCCTTCAGCGGGAAAGACCCGACAAAGGTCGATCGGTCCGCTTGTTATGCAGCGCGCTGGGTGGCCAAGAACATCGTCGCCGCGGGACTGGCGCGCCGGTGCGAGGTGCAGCTCGCCTATGCCATCGGCGTGCGCGAACCGGTCTCGATCATGGTCGAGACGTTCGGCACGGGCCAGGTGTCTGATGGCGCCATCACGGACGCCGTGCGCGATGTGTTCGACCTCACACCGGCCGGGATCATTTCGGCGCTCGACCTGCGCAAGCCGATCTTCTCCGCCACTTCCTCATACGGCCACTTCGGGAGAACTCCCGAGAAAGTTGGCAACGGCAAGCGCGGGATGACGAAATTCTCCTGGGAGCGGACCGACAAGGTTGGCGAACTGCGACGCGCGGTGCGATAGTTCACGTGTCGTCAATGCGGTGAGTGCGATGGTTGAAGTTCACGTGGTGCGGCTGGCCATCGACGGGGTCTCGAATGCCCATGTCGTGATTCTCCAGGAGAAGGGCGGGGAACGCCTTCTCCCGATCTGGATCGGTTCCGCGGAAGCGGATTCGATCCTGATGGAGATCAACAACGTGAAGAAGGAACGCCCGCTCACGCACGACCTCTGCAAGAGCCTGATCGCCGGCCTGGGCGGTGAGCTCCGCCGAGTCCAGATCACGCGCGTCGCCAAGGGCACGTATTTCGCCGAGATGCATATCGTGCGGGGTGGCGAGGTCGTTCACGTC
>CBIHMX010000599.1:0-2437 GCA_966211115.1 uncultured Gemmatimonadaceae bacterium
GTTCCGCCCGACCCTGCGAGCCGATGAACTCGGTTTCGAGGGGCGCTACCAGCGCGGGAATCGCCATCAGCAATGCAATCGTCAAGATTGACGAAGAGGCCAGCAAACCTGCGAGCACTCCGGCGACCGGCCTACCCCAGCAATCCCAACATCGATCTGCCCTCCGCCCACGAACGGGCAAGAACCGGATTCAGTTACAGGAGCATCGAGCGTGCGAATCTGGCGCGGCCTTCAACACCGCGACCGGCGCAGGTCGGGGAGATGCTCATGCCACCGGCAGGGCAGTCCCGACGCTCGAAGCCGAACAGAAGAATCTCTTCGGAACGCCATCAGTCCTCGGAACACGTATGAAGCGAGCTCACCAATGCAGCCGCGAGACGCTTCGAGGGCTCGTCCCGGAATTTGAAAAAGAACCTTGGTGTCCCGAACTTGTCACCGAAGCCGAAGGAATAGGACCGCTCGCCCGAAGACCACCGATCCAAGGATATTTCACGCTCGCTTGTCGATACGATCCGGTCTCGGACAGAAGTCATTTCACTTCGAGCCGGCCACGGATCGACGAGATACTCCACATCGACTCCTTCCGAACTCGATACGATTCCCGAGAAGGTATCCTCACCGACGGCCCGTCGAACGTCGACAGGCCGGTCGACAATCGCACATATGTGCCGCCTCGGGTCCACCTCGAACGAGCGTGACGCCGGATAGGAAACCGAAGGGAGATCGTCCCGCAACTGCCGCTGATGCGGAAGTTCGTCAGGCTGACAGCCAGCCACGAGCAACGGTGCGATCAGTACCCATGACCTAGTCACAACCACGTTCTCCAGGATACAGGCGACCGCTATCGATCATCTCATCAAAGTTGGAACCGTTAACGCGCCGATTCCTCCGGATCGACTCGTATTCTTCTGGACTCATATCAAGGAGATCCGGACTGAACATGATGTTGCGCTGCTGGCTGGGGGATTGACGGTGCTCGAGCATCATCCAGTGGCCGGCCTCATGGGCAAACGTCGTCCAACGGGCATCGTCGTAAATGTGTGAAGAGTCGTAATTTCCGTGGGGAGATGCCCCAGGGAAAACCCGAACCGTGTTAACGCTCGTCGGATCCCGGAAGCCGTCGCGAGGGTCGCCAGCCGATCGAGTCCGTCGTACCCGATCGCACGCGCGATGGTCGGTCCGGTTTTGAACTTCTCGGTGAGGCCGATGACGTTGCCGGCTTCGTCCGGCGTGTCGTCCAGGTGCAGACCGCCTGCGTCGCTGTCGGTGATCGCCGCGTCCCGCCACGCTCACGCCGGCCACGCAGCGGCTTGGCTACGGTCGCCACCAGGCCCCGCCGGAGACGGCCCATGTCGGAAGACCCGAAGACCCCGCTCGACCACGTCAACACCGCGCTGCTGCAGCTCAAGGAGATGCGGCATTACTCGAAGACGAACGTCGAGCACCTGACGACGCAGTGGCTGCTGTTCGACGGCGAGCTGAAGAAGCTCGGCAAGGCGGCGCCGTTCGAGGACCTCGTCGAGCTGCAGGGCGGCGTGCACGATGCGCTGGAGGCGGTGATCGCCGACCTCGAAGCGCTGGCGACCGAACTGCAGCCGCCGCCGGAGGACGCCGCGCCCGCGTGACGCGCGGCGCGCGGCCGCGACCGGCCGCTCCTCAATCGCGCCACGGGTCGCGCTCCCCCGGCAGCCGCGGCAGCTGCGCGTCGCGCGCGCGCTGCAGGCGGGCGCGGCGCAGCACGTCCTCGCGGTGCTCGCGGTCGAGCCGCGCCGGCCAGTAGCCCCACCACGTGTCGCCGTTCGCGAGCGCCTCGAAGCGCCGCATCGTGCCGTGCAGGCGCGCGACCACGGCGACCGCGAAGCCGAACGCGAAGCCGGCGCCATGGGCGACGAAGTTGACGCCGCTCTCGCCCGCGAGTTCGCCGCGGCCGGCGGCCGTCATCCAGACGTCGGCGCCGAACCACAGCAGCAGCAGCCAGAATGCCCCGACGCGCAGCGTATACACCGGGAACACCACCAGCATCAGCTTCAGGGGCACGTCGCGGTCGTAGAACAGCACCGCGTACGCGCCGGCCACCGCCGAGATGCAGCCCGACGCGCCGATCGACGGGATCAGATGGTCGTTCGCGGACACGTACAACAGGTCGCCGGCGAGGCCGCCGAGCAGGTACACGCACAGGAAGCCGGCGATGCCGAGCGCGTCCTCGACGCCGTCGCCGAAGATCCACAGGAACAGCATGTTGCCGGCCAGGTGCACCGCGCCGCCGTGGATGAACGCGCTGGTGAGGTACTGCACCGGGCGCGGGTCGCCGGCGATCAGGCCCCACTCCCGGTACCACGCCTCGAGCGCGGCGCCCTCGGACGGCATGCCGAGGAACACGGCGACGTTCGCGAGCATCAGCGCCCACGTCGCCCACGGGTGGTGGCGGGCGCCGTCG
>CBIHMX010000600.1:0-2425 GCA_966211115.1 uncultured Gemmatimonadaceae bacterium
GCGCGGGCGATGGCGCGGAAACAGGAAATCGCCGTGCGACTCGCCCCCAGGGCGAGTCGTGGTCGGCTCGTCAGGCTGCTGTTGACGGAAAGCCTCGTGCTGGCGTTGTGCGGTGGAGTCGCGAGCCTCGTCGTGGCGCTGGCCGGGACCCGCGTCCTGAGCGCGATCAATCCGCAGGAGACGCTGCGTGTGCAGGGCCTTGAAAGCGGCATTGGGGCGGTCGGTTTCGAGGGGATTCGCCTCGACGGGAACGCGCTTCTGTTCACGTTCGTGGTCAGTGTCCTGGTGGGATTGCTCTTCGGCCTCTGGCCCGCGTTAGGCTCCACCAGGCCGAGCCTGGTGGGGGACCTGCGAGATGGCAGCAGCGCGGGCGGTTCCAGTCGGCGAACCGGCGCCAGCCGCCGGGTGCTCGTCATCGCCGAAGTCGCGCTCGCCCTCGTGCTGCTCGCGGGTTCCGGCCTGATGATCCGCAGCCTCGGCAACCTGCTGGCGGTGGACCCGGGATTTGACGGGCATGACGTGCTCACGCTGAGGCTATCGATGCCGGCGGGTACGATCGCCCCCGATTCCATGCCGGGCTTTTACGAGCGGTTGCAGGCCGAGATCGCGGGGGTGCCAGGTGTCCAGCAGGTCGCCATCGGGGATTGCGCGCCGCTCAGCAATGCGTGCAACGGAACGATCATGACGTTTGCCGACCGGCCGGAGAGCGCGACCGGGAACGCCAGGGTCGGCGTGCACTGGGTGTCACCCAACTGGTTCTCCACGATGCGGGTGCCACTCCGGCGCGGCCGGTGGTTCGCTGACACTGACCGGTTAGGCGGTCCCAAGGTCATCGTCATCAACGAGGCGGCGGCACGGCAGTACTTCGGCGGTGAGGATCCCATCGGCAAGCGGGTGGCTGTCTACCAGGGCGGCTTTCACACCGGCGCCGAAGTCATCGGGGTAGTCGGGGACGTCAAGTTCGGGATGATCGATTCGACGGCACAGCCGGACACCTATATCTCGTATACGCAGGCTCGCATCGCGCGGATGATGATTTTCGCGCGCACCACCGGCGATCCAGCGTCATTGACTCTGGCCGTTCGGGCCGCGGTACGGCGGGTGGTGCCCCAGGCGCCGGTGTACGACATCAAGCCCATGTCGGCGCGTGTGGCGGCGGCAACGGCGCAAACACGCTTCAGCGCCGTGCTGCTCGGACTGTTCGCGGCCGTAGCGCTTTCGCTGGCAGTGATGGGGATCTACGGTGTCCTGTCGTTTGCGGTGGCGCAGCGCACCAACGAAATCGGCCTTCGGATGGCGCTTGGCGCCGAACGCAGCAACGTACTTGGCCTGGTGCTGCGGGATGCCGCTGCGCTCGCGGTTGTGGGCCTGGCCATCGGGTTGGCGGTGGCACTGGCGGTGACACGCATCCTGCGCTCGATGCTGTACGAAGTCACGACGACCGATCCCTGGACTTATGTGGCGATGACCGCCGCACTCGCGGTAGCCGTCCTGGCGGCGAGCTGGTTACCGGCGATTCGCGCGGCGGGCGTCGATCCCGTAACGGCGCTCCGGCGTTAGGAACGATTTCCACGGCGGGAAAGGAACACGGACTGCACAGGTTGCGCAGACGACCGCAGGTACGTCACGTGAGAACCGGAACACGGGTACGCGAGATGCGTACGCGCTCGCGGATCCGGAAACCCGTGTTCCGGTTCTCACGAGATGTATCGGTGGCCATCTGAGTAATTCTGCGCAGTCCGTGTTCCTTCACGCTTCGCGCGCCGCGGCCATCGTCTCACTCGATCTTGTAGATCTCGCGCTTGCCGTGATCGACGAGCTCGTGGTACCCGGTCATGATCCGCTCGAGCTCCTTCATGTCGTCGGGCGACCCCTGCATCGATTCCATGTCCTCGAACGCCTTGAGGCTGGGCACTTCCATCTCTGATACGAGCGTCCAGTACCGCTCGGCGCACATGTCGGTCATCAGGCGCTGCTTTCCCCAGCCGAGCTTTTCGGAAAGTTTCGCCATCGCCTTGAACTTCTCGACCAGCGGCCGAACCTTGCCGGGCTTGCAATACATGATGTCGCGGATCAGGTACACGTGTCCTCCGGGTTTCTGTCTGGTCGGACCATGATCCGTTGCGTTGTCCACGGCAAGTCTGCCGCGGTGAACGAGCAGTGAGATGCAGCGGCGTCAGCCGCCGATCTTGACCGTAATCGTCGAGCTACCCGTGATCGATCCCGATTTCGCGCGAATCGTGGCGGTCCCCGGGAAACGACCGGTGACCTTGCCCTTGTTGTTGACGCTGGCGACGCGGGTGTCCGAACTCGACCACGTGAACGACGCTCTGTCGTCGATGTCGCCGTCGGGCTGGCGCAACTCGGCCTTCAACTGCAACGCCTCGAGGATCCCGATTGTGGCCGTGGCCGGGCTGACCGCGAT
>CBIHMX010000601.1:0-2414 GCA_966211115.1 uncultured Gemmatimonadaceae bacterium
ATTCCAGGAATATATTTCGTGGGGTTGGATTCGCCCTGACATGCTCCCCCGCTCCCCCACGTTCTCCTTCTCGAAAGATTGGAGTGATTTCTTTAGGGAGCTTCAGAGGAGTAGGGCGTTCGGCCCCTACAAGGTAGCGGGCGCCCTCTACCATGACATGCATTTCCTCACGCAATATCAACGCCGCGCCGTAACGGCATGCCGTGAAAATATGGAGAACCCTGGTGCAGACTTCAGCAACTAACAAAAGACTGCGCATGCTTCTCACAGGCATCCGCGACAAGACGTTGATTCCCAATCCACATTTTCAGCGTCGTCTCGTCTGGTCAAACGAGCACAAGATTGCATTCATCGAGACGGTACTCGATGGACTCCCTTTTCCTGAAATTTTCATTTCCGCGGGAGAGGTGAATCCCGACACCGGCGACGGTACGGAGCTGATTGTAGATGGTCAACAGAGAATTACGACTCTGTATCAGTACTTCACAGCCTCGCCAGACCTGCGGATCACCAACGCGGCCATCCCTCCCTACAGGGAGCTCGAAGAAGGCAAAAAGAGAGCTTTCCTAGAGTACGAGGTAGTCGTACGCGACCTTGGACCTCTGACGGAGCAAGAGACCCGGGAAATCTTCTACAGAATCAACTCGACCAGGTACGCGCTCAATGCGATGGAAGTCAATAACTCCCGTTTCGATGGCGCCTTGAAGCGATTTTCGGAAGAGATCGCGAATCACAACTTCTTCCAGTCGAGAGGTACATTTACAGCCCTCGATGGGCGACGCATGAATGACGTCCGCTTCGCCTTGACGCTCGTTATCACGGTCATTAGTGGATACTTCAAGCGAGACGAAGCACATGAGGAGTATCTGGAGCATTACAACGATGAGTTCCCTCTTGAAGAGGACGTGCGAGCCGGACTCGCCGCAGTTTTTGACTTCATCAATGCTTGCCAGTTTCCCCCAGGTTCCCGCGTGTGGCAGAAAGCGGACCTTCTAACGCTGGCAGTCGAACTGTACCGGCTACTAGTGGATGAGAAGGCGTCGCTTTCACCCGAGGACGTGTCCGCCAGCCTGATGCGTTTCTATGGCGAAGTGGGTACGGTTACACACGCGCCTAACCCTTCACCTCAGGCGGCGGAATATTACCGGCGCGTGCGGTCAGGGATTAATGACAGAAACAGTCGGATCAGTCGCGGTGAGATCATTCATGATTTGCTTAGCGGGCTCGCTCAAACCCCAAGCTGATGCAATGGATGGCAGTGATACCCAGCAGTCGCGTGTTACACCGAGACATAAGGCCGCCCCTGAACAGGCCCAATGCCTCGCCATCCCTCGGTTCCGCCCTCCCGACTGCTCTGGTCAACGACGCTGGCAGCGTGGCTGAAGTTCGTGCCACAACCGTGCCAGATGCCGCGGTCAGCCACGGTCAACACCGGTGCCCCTACCGCGGTGCAGAACCTGGAAGCTCATCAGGTGGAACATCGGGTAGAGGCGGTGCTCGGCGACGGCGTCCAGGAACTCGCTGTGCTGCTCAGATATTTACCTCTTCGCCGGACTGGCGCCAAGGAGCATCTGGATGACGGGCTGCGGGTCATCACGCCCTCGGTGACTGACCGCTCCCGACCGGCGCTCGCCAAGAAGGCCGACGGTGGATCCTGGCTGCTGCTGCTGTAATTCGGTGTGCGAACAGGACTGTCGATGAAGGATGAGGGGATGACCAACTCTCTGTTCGCCGCTTCGGCGGCGGATCTCACGATCGAGCGGATCCGTGCCCTCGCCACGCGGCCGGACCAAGTCGAAAGCCTGACACTCGAGTTCAAGCGCGAGTATTCCTTCAGCCTGGTGAAGACCATCGCGGCGATGGCCAACACCTACGGTGGCATGATCCTGGTTGGCATCAATGACAAGGCCGAGCCCGGTGTCGATCGGGTCGTCGGTGTCGACGCCCAGGAGACGATCGACAAGATCGCAAGTACCTGCGGCGAGAAGCTGGACCCGCCCTGGGAGCCGACCTTCTTCACAGTTCCGTTCGAGGATGGCTCGGGGCGCAGCGTGGTCGTCATCCGGGTCGACCCCAATGTCGCCCCCCGGCCTTTGCTGATCGACCTGAAGGCGCCCATCCGGCTGAGCGGGCAGAACTCCACTGCAGACCGTGATCGGCTCCTCAAACTCGCCCGTGAGGAGCCGTCTGTGGGAGTGCTGCCCATGGGCCAGAACGTTATGTCCCCGCGGATGAACCAGGACAGCGAGGGCAGGGCTACCGAGGACTTCGTCCTCCGTACCGGCATCAACTTTCCGATGGGTGAGGCCGGCGCCTGGCGCCCGCTGTCGGAGCGGTCCATCTCCGCGTTTACGCAGGCGTTGGATGACTCGCCCTTCCCCGACGCTCTGCGGACCCTCGGACACAGCTCGTTC
>CBIHMX010000602.1:0-2408 GCA_966211115.1 uncultured Gemmatimonadaceae bacterium
ACCCTGGCGGAGGCCGGCTTTCCCTCCATTGCGGCCCGAACCATGGCTCCGTCGGCGAGCAGGAGAAACGCATCCGCGAGGCGGGCATGATCCGGGCGCCCCGCCTCACGGAGCAGCGTCTGGAAGTAGTCGCGCAGCCCTTTCTTGAAGCGCCACGCTGCCTGGTGAACGGGATCGGCCGGATCCCGGAACTCCGCCGCCGAGCTCACGAACGGGCATCCACGAAACGTCGGCGTCTTGAACCACTCGCCGAGTGCATCGAAAACAGCGAGCGGCCGTTGCGGCGCGCGCGCTGACGCGACGCGCCCGCTGAGCCAGGTGAACCACTCGGTGTTGATCCGGTCGAGAAAGGCGAGCACCAGTTCCTCCTTCGAGCCGAACTGGCGATACAACGACATCTTGGCGACGCCGGATTCCGCGATGACGAGGTCGATCCCGACGCGATGAATACCGTGTTCGTAGAACAACCGCGTGGCCGTGCTGAGGATACGTTCGCGCGCGCTGACCGTGATCATTGCCCGGTTCGCTGCCTGACGAGTGAAACGATCGGGGGCGCCAGGGGATCATGGGACACGAGACGTACCTCGTCACCCACGCCGACATTGCCCTCGGTCACCACGCGAAAGTACGTACCGAAGCGGCCGCTTTGCATGAAGCGCTTCACCATGGCCTGGTCGCCGAAACGGATGCCGAGTTTGTAGCACGGCAGCCGCGGCTGCACCGCCTCGAGGGTGGTGCTGCCGATGGTGAATCGATCGCCAATGGCGACGGTCTCTTCATCGAGACCGTCGATCGTGAGATTCTCGCCGAACATCCCGTACGGAAGCACGTGGCCGAGTTGCAGATTCCACCATTCGTAATTGGCCGTGGAATATGAATAGACGGCCTTGAGCTCGCCGCCGTGCACGGTGAGGTCACCCTGGCGATCTCCGACGAGACCTTCCCGCCGCACATCCACCCGATCAATGACCGGTCGCTTGAAGATTCCGGTGAGTACGCGGCGGCCTCGCCACTCGATGATCGTGCCGGGGGAAGTGTTGACCGAGGCCACGCGCATCGTGCGATCAGGCATCGCGAATGGCGGCGCGGACCTTTGCCAGAAGTTCCGGGCTGACCTCGGTAACGCCGTGCTCGTTGGCCGCGTGCCTGGCCACCTGGTCGAGGATGTCCTTTTCGTTGGCCGCGGTGAATTTCGTCTGGCATCCCTCTACGACGCACTGCAGGTGCTTGTCCATGGTTGCTCCCGGTTGGATAGTGACCGGGGAAGGATGAGACAGGTCTGTCTCATTGTCAAGCGGGCGGCAGGCAATCGGGCCCAGACCGCGATTGTTCAGTCCAACCGCAGGGCGTCGGCGGGATTGATTCTCAGCGCGCGACGAGCCGGCAGGTATGACGCGAGCAACGCGATGGCGGTCACGCCGGCGGCGATCACCACGAACGTCAGCGGATCACCCGGTGTCACGCCATAGAGCAGCGCCGACAGGGATCGACTCAGTATTGCCGCGAGAATCAGGCCGAGGGGAAGACCTAACGCGACCAGCCTGAGGCCATCGCCCACCAGCATCCGCACCACCGCCTGACGAGTGGCGCCGAGTGCGATCCGGACGCCGAGTTCCTTCGTCCGCTGGGTGACGGCGTAGGCGATCGCGCCGTACAGGCCCACCGCGGAGAGCACCAGCGCAATCAACGCGAACGCGCCCATCAGCCCGAGCGCAAAACGCGTGGGGGCCAGGGACTCGCGCAGGTAATCGTCCGCGACCCGGGTCCTGCGCCCGATGAACGTCGGGTTCACTTCCTGAATGCCGCTGCGCAGCACCGATTCGACGTCAGGCGGCACCGCCCTCATGCGGACCACGTAGATCGCATTCGGCATTCGTGCCAGCGGCAAGGAGTAGAGCTGATAGGACTCGAGGTCCCCGCGTACGCCCGGGAGCTGCACGTCGTCGCTGATACCCACGATGGTAGTCCAGACGTCGGCCGGTGCGTTTCGGCCGCCCGGTGACGGAGCTGGTTTGATACGCAGGCCCAGCACGTTTCCGTCAGGGGCAATGCGTCGCGCGAAGGCACGATTGACGACGATCTCTTCGGAGAGGCCACGGAACGGTGCCCGGGACTGATCCGAAGCACCGGCGTCAGGCAGACGCCCGGCAAGGAGCCTGATGCCGCTCACACGGAAGTAGTTCCGGTCGACCCAGGCCGTCTGGTAGTCCGTCATGCCGAGGTCGCGGATTCCGTCGCCGCTTTCGACGACCAACGGCCGCGGTACGCGAAACCCGGCCGTCGGCAGTGTGCCGATGGCTGCATCGAGAACGCCGGGCACGAGCTGCAGGCGCTGGACGACCGCATCCCGCAGATGCGCCGCGGAGTCCGAGCGCGAAATCTCCGGCGGCATCACGACCTACGGCGAT
>CBIHMX010000603.1:0-2393 GCA_966211115.1 uncultured Gemmatimonadaceae bacterium
GCCCTGCACGAATTAGCGCGGGTACTGCTTGAGAAGCGAGTTTTTGCGGATTTTGCGAATGTACATAAGAAAAGCCACGCGGTGTTACAGCACGCACGCGTGGGAGGCTTCGAGAAGACAAACTGCCAAGGGCGCCAAGTGACGCCGAGGTCACGCCATCAGGGCTTTTCGAGCCAGGAGGCGATTCACACCAGTACTTCCATTCCTTCCGCCGCGGCAACGACTTCAATCTGTCCGTTTCGTTCACTGACCATTTCCCGGCAGAGAACGAGTTGCGTGTCGAGCGCCGCGTCCGACCGCTCAGGGTCGTGGTGGAACAGCACCAGCGTTTCCACCTCAGCGGCGATGGCGAAGTCGATCGCGTCGCGATACGACGAGTGGCCCCAGCCGCGATGATCCATGTATTCAGCGCCCGTGTACATTGCGTCGTGGATCAGCACGCGTGCACCATGCGCGAACCGGATCAGCTCGTCGCGCGTCGGAGCGCCGGGCGAATCGTCACCGAACTTGTCCAGCTCATTGTCGGGAATGAACACCACCGACCGGTCCGGTGCGGCGGCCGCCGACAGGCGGAAGCCTAACGCGCCGCCAGGGTGACGGACGCTGATCGTCTTCACGTCGATGCTGTTCTCGCGAAGGTTGTGGTCCGTCAACTGGCAGAACTCCATCCGCGCGTGCAGGTCGTCGAAAGCGACCGGAAACACCACGGGACTCATCTGCTGGCGCAGCACCAGTTCCAGGCTCTGCTCCATCGCCGGCGCGCCGAAGAGCCGGAAGTGATTACCGGACTGGAACGCCGGGGTGAAAAACGGGAGACCCTGGATGTGATCCCAGTGGGCGTGGCTGAAGAACACATCACCACGGATCGCCTTGCCATTCGCGCCGCCCACCAGGGAACGGCCGAGTTCACGGATACCGGTACCGGCGTCGAGGATGACGAGATGGTCGTCGTCGCCGCGCACTTCCACACAGGTCGTATTTCCACCGTACGCAACGGTAGACGGGCCCGGTGACGGGCACGACCCTCGGGTTCCCCAGAGCCGGAGGCGCATTCCAGAAGCTCGTGATGTGATCGACGAGCCGCCGTGATGCGCGGCCCAGTCGAACGAGTGTGCTACATCCGGGTCTGCGCCAGTTGCTTGAGCGCGGGACGGTTCGCGACCGAGATGCGCCGGCGTTCGACGCGAATCAGCCCCTGGTTCTGGAAGTCACGCACGGTGCGCGAAACGGTCTCGCGGCTCGCACCAATCATGTGGGCAATGGTCTGGTGCGTGAGCGGCTTGTCGATCGTTTCCGTGGTTCCCTCCTGCGCGAAATCGAGCAGGAGCTTGGCAATGCGCCCCGGAACGTCGAGCAGCGCCAGGCCGTGGATCTTGGCGTCGGCACTGCGCAGGCGGCGAGCGAGTTCAGCCAACAGTGCCCACGCGACCGCCGGATTCGACTCGACGCGCCGCCGGAAATCATCGCGACGCAGCACGAGCAGGTTCGTGTCTTCCATCGCGATCACGTGCGCCGACCGCGGCTGGTCGTCGATCAACGACAGTTCGCCAAAATGTTCGCCGACGCCGAGCACGGTCAGGATGACTTCGCGGCCATCTTCACCGATCAGGACAACCTTGACGCGCCCCTGACGGACCACGAACAGCGAGTCGCCGGGATCATCCTCGAAGACAATCACGCTGCCCTTCGGGTACGCCTTCTCACGGGTCAGCTCAGTGAAGCGCAGCAGTTCGGCGTCTTCGAGCTTGGAGAAGAGCGGGACGGTTCGGAGAAAATTGGCTGTTTCCATGCGCGTAAGATCGTGCAAGGGTTCGCATTGGGAAGCGGCTACAGCCCCGCGCCGCCGCAGGAATGCCCGCCATTGATGACGCTGGCAAGGTCATCGGGTCACATTGGAAGCTGAGAAACTGGTGGTGGTTATTGGTTATTGGTACAGGTACTGGGTACGGGTTACCGGTTGCTGGGTATTGGGTCCGGTTCTGAGCGGGCCTGCTTCGACCCTTCGACTTGCCAGCGTTTGGCTTCCCTAACCCCTTATAGCCTTGTGTCTTAGAGCCCAAATCGATTAGCTTTACCGGCTCTCCAATCGTTACAGAAGAGGTCCAAAGTGAAGTCCGGAATTCATCCAGAATACGCCACGGCCACGGTGAAATGCGCCTGCGGCGCCACGTGGCAGACCCGTTCCACTGTCGGCGAGCTCCACCTCGATATCTGTTCTGCCTGCCACCCATTCTATACCGGCAAGCAGAAGTTGGTCGATACCGCCGGCCGCGTTGAGCGCTTCCGTCAGAAGTACGCTACCGGGAAGAAGACCACCTGAGCGTTCGTGCACGTCTCGCGGCGGCGGTTGAGCGTGCCGCCGCCGTCGAGCGGGAGTTGAGCGAGCCCAAAAC
>CBIHMX010000604.1:0-2387 GCA_966211115.1 uncultured Gemmatimonadaceae bacterium
TCGGAGTACCAGAGCACTTCCTGCCAGCGGGAGGGCAGGGAGCGGAAGGCCTGTACGGCCTGGCCCCACTCGCCGCGGTTGAACAGCTCGCGTGCCTGACGATATGCCGAGTCAGCGACGTCCTGCTGCGCCCACGGCGCCGGCGCCGTGACGCGGCCCGTGCCTGACGAGAACGCGTGCGCCATGTCGGCCATGGCGGCGCGCTGGGCGCTGCGGACGTGCTGCTCGAGTTCGCGCGAAGCGATGCGTTCGTGCATCTCCTGTTCACGGATGGTCTGCTGCAGGTGGCGCTCGACCTCACGCTGCGCGGTGCGCTCCTGCACTTCGAGGTCTCGCTGCAGCTCGCGATCTTGCGCGGCGGCAGCGCGCTGGCGGGCCGCTTCGGCGCGATCCACGTCCTGCAGCAGGCGCCGAAGTTCGGCATCGAGCTCACGATCACGAGCAGCCTGTGCTGGTCGTGGGGTGGGACCCTGCGGCCACGCATCGAAGAACATTTCGGCCAGCGGCATGGCCGGCATCGGAGCCATCGGGGCCATGGGCACCATTGGCGTGGCCGGCAGCAGCGGCTCCATGGGCATGGCCGGCAGCAGCGGCTCCATGGGCGGCATGGGCGTCAGCGGCTCCATCGGCCACGCTTCCAGCGGTGCGAGGGCCGGCAGCGGTTCCATTGGCGGGAACGGCGCTATCGGCTCGAACGGCACCGGCGTGAACATCGACATCGGGCTCGGCATCTCGATGGCCCACGGCTCCACGACGCGCGGCGCGCGCGGTGCTGGCGTGGGCGCAGTTGCCGGCGCGGGCACAGTTACCGGCGCCTGCGCGCGTGGTGTCTGTTGTGCTTCGACCAGCGAGACGCTGCACGAGAGCGCGGCGATGGTCCACATGATCTTCATGACCCTGGTCTCCATGATGTTCAATCGCCTCTCGACAGGCGCGCGACCGCGGAGCGGATCCGCGGCACGACTTCGCGCTCTTCGAGGGCGTCCGTGATGAGGTCGATTTCCTGGCGCGTGCGTCCGGATTGAAGCATCGCGATCTGGGCGAGGACGAGCTCGAGGTCTTCGAGCAGGTCCTTGAATCGGGCATCGGACGCGGCCGGGGAGTCGAGCAGGAGCCGCGTACTCGTCAGCAGTTCAATGGCATTGTTGGAGAAGCGCTCAGCGCCGGCGCTGCGCGCGTCGTCCGGAAGCGATGTGAGCAGCACAACTGTGCGGCCTAACAACTCCGACGCAGCGCGATCGTATTCGGACGCGCGTGTCGGCGTGGTATCGGTGGTGACCGCGGCCAGCGTCGGCACGCTTTCCGATGGCGCGGCCTGTTTCATGGAAAGCCGGCCCAGTCCGACACCGACCATCAGGGTGGCGGCGATCCCGATCGAGAAGACGCGCCACGAGGGAGTGCGCGATTCCGTCGCGCGCACGCCGGAGAAAGCCTCCCGCTCGATCCGCCCCCACATCGCCTGGTAGTCAGGCTCGGGCGGCATCGGCCAGGTGCGTCTCGCGTCATCGAGCAGTTCGTCCAATCGGTCTTCACGCATTTGTGCTCCCTTTCGTCAATCGTCAATCGTCAATCGTCAACCGTCAATCGTCACTTCGCATATGCCGCCAGCGCCTTTCTCAACCGGCTGCGTGCATCGAACAACCGTGCCTTGCTCGTTCCTTCGGCGATGCCCAGCATCTCGCCGATTTCCGCGTGGGTGTAGCCCTCGATGTCGTGCAGGATCACTGACGCACGGCTTCCCGGCGGAAGGGCCTCGATCGCCGCGCGCAACCGGTCGCGAAGATCGGGGTCCACATTGTTCGACGGTGCAGGCAGGTCGTTGGCGACATCGAGATCGTCCGCGCCCCGCTTGAGCCGCCGCTCCTTTCGGAGACCGTTCAGCGTGACGGTGACGGCAATCCGGTGAACCCACGTGGCGAACGCTGACTCGCCACGGAATGACGACAGTTTGTCGAAGACCCGGATGAACGTGTCCTGCACCAGATCCCGAGTCATCTCCTCATCACCGCACAGCCGAAAGACCAGGCGGTGAACACGCCGCGAATGGGCATCATACAGGTTCCTGGCTGCGTCCCTGTCTCCCCGCTGGGCGCGGGCAATCAGGAATCGCTCGTCAGGTACAGTCGAGGTTTCGGCTGCCAACGCGGCGTGTGTCATGTCACTCAACGACGTTCGACACTGTGGTCGACGAAAGCGTTGTGGTTAGCAGCGATCTGCGTGGCGCTTTCAAGGCCTTGATCACGGATGACGCTGGAACAGTGGATAAAGGACGGTACTGCAAGGGGTTAGGTTCCAGCGTATCCGTGTGATCTCGATACCAATCGTCAATCGCCAATCGTCAATCGTCAATCGTCAATCGAAGGGATTAGTTTCCGAGCCGATGCTGA
>CBIHMX010000605.1:0-2385 GCA_966211115.1 uncultured Gemmatimonadaceae bacterium
CCCGGTTCGGCCACCAGTGGAGGTTGCCGAGGAAGCCGAGTTCGAGGCGTGAACTCGATCGCACCTGGCGAGGTTGCCGGACCACATGTTCGCCGAACAGCGGCGGAACCACGATGCTTGTGCTCGTCAGGTCGGCGTCGCGGACCAGTTCCGCATCCTCGTTTGACAGGAAGATGGCGTTGCCCGCCCGCCGCATGCCCTCGTGTTCACTCTGTTTCAGTTGCCGGTACTGCCGTTGCAGAACCCCGTGCATCAGAGGGAAGGACTTCGGTGTTCCGCCGATCTGGGACGCAAACAACTCGTATTCGATGTTGTGCACGACCAGGAATCGGGGCAGTTGCGCGGGGAGGAGAGACTCGAGCCAGAGAAGATCGGATCCGTTGATGATGACGGCGTCAGCGGGCTGCGATGTGACTCGCGCGAGTACGCGACGGCGAAAGCCGGTCGAATATGTATAGGCGACCTTCGCCGGCATTGACGACAACATGGACCGGCTGATGGCGACCGCCTGACGAACGCGATGCGCCGTTCCGGTGGTACGCGGGATCGCCAGGCATTCGACGGACGCCGACAGCGGGGGAGACTCGAGCAGCCGGATGAGGTTACGCGTCACCGTCGATGCCCCGCTTCGCGCCCCTGGGTCCACGATGGATGGCATCAGGATGCGCATGGGCGGGGTGTCAGCGGTACGATGAATTGGCGATGGCGGCGTCGCCGTACGCCGCCCACATGCCGGGCGTCTCGAACGCGATGAGCAGTGGAGCCAGCATCAAAGCGACCGGCAATTCGTGCCGACGCAGGCCGAACACACGCCAGCAACGGAGGCAGTCACCCCACGCGTTCCAGGTCTTTCCGAAAACGATGGCCGGAATGGCCACGCGACCCATCCGGATCAACCGGTTGTAGGGGAGTCGCGGATCGCGAAGCCGGGTGATGACGGTACCGAACCCGGTGTTGCGCCTGATGTCGACCTCCATGTGCCACCCCTCGAACTCGTGAACGACACGAATCGCGGGATCAAAGCGCAATTGCCCACCGTCCCTCAGAACCGATTCCGATTGCATGCGTGCCGCAAACGGTCCGGCGTCGGTGGGAAGCGGATGCTTCACGTAGACGGATCGTTTCCAGGCCGCGTTGTTGTTCGAGATGAACCGGGCAGGTCCTTCCTGAACCGTGTCGAGGTACGATCGCGACAGGAGGGCGAGCGTCCGCTCGAGGAGCGTTCGTCCCTCGTACGTGGTCCGTCCGCTGATAGCCGCCGCGTCCGGATTCCTGTCGAAGGCGGCCATGATGTTCGCCATCCAGTCGCGCGCGGGACTGCAGTCGGCATCCAGGATCACGACGATGCCGGCCCTGGCCTGGGTGACGCCGTAATTCTTGAGCGCGTACGATCCGGCGTTAGGCGACGTGACGACGCGGAGCGACGGCAGGATGGCGGTCAGGTCCGCCGGGATGGCGCCGGCCAGCGCGTCATTCTCCGACAGGATGCACTCGACCGGACCGTCGTAGTCCTGGCGGGCGAGCGCGGCCAGAACGTGCCGGAGATCGTCCCAGCCCTTGTCGTCGCCGGCAGCATAGTCCGACACGAGGATGATGCTCATGGTGGGCTTGTCGGCCGGCATGTGAGCTCCAGTCGGGAACGATGCGAGAGGCAATTCTGTCTGCAAGAAACGTGCGCTTCTGCAGTCCGGGAAGACCTCTGACAACCATAACGAGCACCAGATGAGCCCGACACCCGGTCGCATCCTGCGGTCGAAGACAATTGCGTGGCCGGGCATGAGAACCATCTTATGTGCTCGCCAACCGGATCACTCATGAATCCAGCCATGCACGCTCGACGAACCGGACGACCGTCACGGAATTACCGGCCGACGCCCTTCGGTGCCATCACGATGCTGGCCCTCAGTGTAGCAATGGCCTGTGCCGGCGAGTCAGCGGACAGCAGTGACACGGCTGCGGTCCAAACGAGCACCGCGGCGCCATCGGTCACGAATGCCTGCACGTTAGTGCCAGCGACCGAGGTTTCCGCCGTTATCGGTGAAACCGTTCGCGACGGCCTGGCGCTGAACCTCACCGATGCCAGCGGTGCGGTGTCGCTTTCACAGTGCAACTACGCATCCGCGACAAATGCGGCCGCGGCAAGCCTGATGCTGCGAAAATCCGCGGTCAGCGAGAACGTGGCCGGTGCGCTGCAGAGCATTCGCGAAACGATCGTGTCGTCCGGCGTGACCGCGGAAGACGTGACGGGCCTGGGCGACGGCGCGCTCTGGGGCGGCAACCAGTTGCACGTGATCAGCAACAAGGGTTGGTCGATCGTGGTGTCGCCGCCGCCGGCCGGTGGACTGCCACAGGCACGAGCCCTCGCGGAGCGGGCGCTCTCCCGCC
>CBIHMX010000606.1:0-2380 GCA_966211115.1 uncultured Gemmatimonadaceae bacterium
CAGCGCGGCTTTCGCCGGAATCGGGTTCGGCTCGATGAACGCCGCCGACATCCACGGCTGCAGCCGGCGGTGCAGTGTACGCGCCGCCCCGAAATCGTTTGCCGCGCAGGCATCGGTGAGCAGTGCCATCAGGCGGGGGGTCACGTTGCTCGTCACCGAGATCACGCCATCACCGCCTAACGCCATCACCGGCAGCGTGATCGAGTCGTCACCCGACAGAACCGCAAACCCGGGCGGCCGGTCGCGGATGATGTCGGCAATCTGGTTGATGTTGCCTGACGCTTCCTTGACGGCGACGATCCCCGCCACCCTGGCGAGTTCGAGCGTCGTCCGCGCTTCGATGTTGCTCCCGGTCCGCCCCGGCACGTTGTAAAGCACGATCGGCAGGTCCACCGCATCGGCAATCGCGCGGAAGTGCGCCATGATCCCGCGCTGCGGTGGTTTGTTGTACATCGGCGAGACGTGCAGCAGGTGCGTCGCGCCAGCGGCTTTCATCTCCCTGGACATGGCGATGGCGCGCGTCGTGTCGTTCGAGCCGGCACCCGCCACCACCGGCACACGACCGGCCACCGCCTCGACCGTGATCTCGACCACGCGACGATGTTCGGCTGGCGTCATCGTCGCGGCTTCCCCGGTCGAGCCGCACGGCACGACGAAGTGCACGCCTTCGGCCACCTGCCATTCGACGAAGCGCCGCAGCGCCGCTTCGTCCACCTGGCCGTCCCGACGGAACGGGGTGACCAGCGCCGTCCCGCAACCCGTAAGCGTCCGACCGTTCATGGTTCCCTCTGCCCGCTGGCGAGCAAGTCCTTCATGGTGAATACACCGCGCCTGCCTCGAAGCCACTCGGCCGCCGAGATGGCGCCGTCGGCGAACACCCGCCGATCACGGGTTTCGTGAACGAGGCGGATCTGGTCGAACGCGCCGTCGATCAGGATTTCATGCGTGCCCGGCACGCTCCCCACACGGACGCTCGTGATGGGAACGTCTCGACCCAGTTCCCGAGCCGCCAGTTCAGCCAGTGATGCGGCGGTGCCCGACGGCCGGTCCTTCTTGGCGGCATGATGCGTTTCGGTGATGTGTACGTCGTAATGGCCGAAATGTCGAACGGCCCGCATCCCCGACTCGACGATGATGCCAAGCATCGCGATGCCGATGGAAAAGTTCGGTGCCCAGAAGAGTGTGCCGTTGGCGCGCTGCACCTCGGCGGTGACCTCGTCCAGCCTTTCATACCATCCGGTTGTCCCGATCACCACCGGCAGGCCGATGCGGATGCAGGCGATGGCGTTCGCCACCGCCGACGCCGGCTCCGTGAATTCGATCGCCACGTCAGGCGTTCCCAGTCGAGCGAGATCGATTCCCTGGCCATCACGATTGTCTGCCGACCCCAGGGTCGCGGTGATGTCATGGCCTCGCGCCTCAGCCAGCGGCGCAATGGCCTTCGCCATCTTTCCGGCGCCAATGAGTGCGATCTTCACGATGTCGTTGCCCCGAAGAACGCCGAGTGCAGTCGGCGCATGGCCTGCGGTACCTGGTCCGCGTCTACCAGCATGGTCAGGTTGATGCCGCTGGCGCTCAGGGACAGCATGTGCAGCTTCATGCCGCTGAGCGCCGCCAGCGCGCGCGCCATGGCATCGCTGTCGGCGCCGAGGCCGGCCCCGACGAGCGCGACGATACCACGATTCCGTTCGACCGAGACATCGCCGAGTTGTGACAGGTCGACAATGAGTGAATCGAGCTGGCGGGCGTCATCGATCGTCAGGCTCACGCTGATCTCGGATGTCGCGACCACGTCCACCGACGTGCGATGGCGATCGAAGATCTCGAAGATGCGCGCGAGGAAGCCATGGGCCAGCAGCATGCGCAGCGAACGCACCTTGACCACCGTCACCCCTTCCTTGCCGGCGATGGCGGTGACGGGACGGCGAGGTGCGTCGAATGCGATCAGCGTGCCGTGGCCGTCGGGCCGTTGCGCATTCAGGATCGACACCGGGATTCCCAGCCGGACGGCCGGGGCGATGGTGCTGGGGTGCAGCACCTTGGCGCCGAACGACGCCAGTTCGCTCGCTTCGTCAAAGCGGATCTGCCGGATCAGTTGCGCGTCAGGCACGACGCGCGGGTCGGCCGTCAGCATACCGTCGACGTCCGTCCAGATCTCGATCGCCTCAGCGCCTAACGCTGCGCCGAGCAGCGACGCGCTGAAATCGCTGCCGCCGCGCCCGAGGGTGGTCGTCACGCCATGTTCGGTGGCGCCAACGTAACCGCCGACGACGGGGACCTTCCCCTGGGCCAGCAGCGGCTTGATGACCTGGCTGGTCTTTTCGGCGATGTGATCAAGGCGCGGCTCGGCCTTCCCGAACTGGTCCGTCGTGACCATCAC
>CBIHMX010000607.1:0-2378 GCA_966211115.1 uncultured Gemmatimonadaceae bacterium
GTCACTTCGGTGATCGTCAGGCTGGGCATGATGGGCGCCGGGATCGCCGCCCGCAGCTCGCCGAACCGCGATCCAACAGTCTCGACATCGATGCCGGCGAGTTGCACCAGCGCCGTGGTCACGATCAACGCCACGAACGGACCGGGAATTCGGCGGTTGATCCGGGGCCACGCCACGATGATGGCCATCGAAAGAACACCGATCCCGGCCGCCGCCGGGCTGACGCTCGTGATGTTGTTGGAGTACGCCGCGATCTTCTCGAGGAAGTTGGCAGGCACGTCGCCCATTCGCAGGCCAAGAAAATCCTTCACCTGGCTGGTGAAGATGATGACCGCGATGCCGCTCGTGAAACCGGTCACCAGCGGCGTCGGGATGAACTTGATGATCGACCCCAGCCGCGCGAATCCCATCGCGATCAGGATCACGCCGGCCATGAAGGTGGCGACAATCAGTCCATCGACCCCGTACTTCTGGACGATGCCGTAGACGATGACCACGAACGCGCCGGTCGGACCGCCGATCTGGACCCGCGAGCCGCCAAGAGCGCTGATCAGGAATCCCGCCACGATGGCGGTGACCAGTCCGCGATCGGGTGTGACACCGCTGGCGATGGCGAAGGCGATGGCCAGTGGCAGCGCCACGATGCCCACGATGACGCCCGCAACCGCGTCATTCGCGAACTGCTGCCGATTGTAATCCTTGAGTGTTGTGGCGAGCTTCGGGACGAACACGTACTGGAAGTTGCTGGTCGCGGTGATGCAACAATGTACGTGGATGTTAGCTCACGCGACGCTCTTTTCCATCCGCCATGACGTCAGGTTCCATCTTCGGACACAAACTCGAGACGCTCGCGGCGCCGCTGGCGATCGTTCGTCTTGCTGCCGGCGCCGGATTGCCGTGGTGGGCCGCTCGCGAAGGCGATTTCCTGAGCTTCACGCGAACGCCTGACGAGACATCGATCGTCTGTGAGGCGCGTCATGTGCCCGAGGGCGTCGAAGGGGAAGGTCCTTACCGGGCGCTTCGGCTCGTGGGCGTCTTTTCGCTCGAGAGCGCCGGTATCCTGGCTTTCCTGGCGGTCCCGTTGACTGCCGCGCGGGTACCGATTTTCGTGGTTGCGACACACGATACGGATTACATCCTCGTGCCCGCGGATCGGCTGGCGCTGGCAATCGGGGCGTTACGTGAGGCGGGTCACTCGGTGGACGAGTGACCCGCCCCAACTTCAATCGACCGCCGGGTCAGACGAACTCGACTTGCCATTGCTGAACCACCAGCGAAGCAACCAATAGATCAGGATGATCGGAATGGCGATCTTCAGTACCGCAAACCCGATCGAGAGCAGCGCGAAGACGGCAGCGAGGATCATGCCGCCAATGACGAGGATGAACATGAGTGGCAGTCCGATGATGGCGAGGACGATGAACACCGGCGCGGCAATGATCCCGAGGATGATCAGGATGGGTAGCCCGATGACCTTCAGCAGGAACGCCAGCGGGACCAGCAAGCCGAGGGACCCAAGCGTCTTCAGAATGACCTTGAGGAGCGCATACTTGGCGAGCAGTGACGAGATCAGTGACCACATGCGAATGTCTCCCCGGTGGGTTCGCGACGGAGTCCTTACGTGAGCCCGCATCTGGGGGTTTCTCCCAGGTTGCCCGGCGGCGGGGGTCGGAGCGAGCGGATAGGTTCCAGATCAACCCAGCGCTCCCAGCCGATGGACCCGGACAAGAAAACGAGAAAGACCGACATGAAGCGCGCCTGGGCCGAGGCCCGGGCGCTGATGTGGCAGCACCGGAAATCCCTGTCGATCGGGCTGGCGCTCATGCTGGTCAGCCGGCTGGCGTCGATGGTCCTCCCGTTCAGCACGAAATTCGTCATCGACGACGTCCTCAACGGGCGGCAAACCGAGCTCCTGCTGCCGATCGCGCTTCTGGCGGGGGTCACGACCATCGTCCAGGCCATCACCTCGTTTTCCCTGTCGCAGGTCGTGAGCATCACGGCGCAACGCGCCATCACGAACATGCGCATCGAGGTCGATCACCACGTGCTCCGGCTTCCGGTTTCCTATTTCGACTCGGCCAAGACCGGACAGCTCATTTCGCGCATCATGACGGACGCCGAGGGGATCCGGAATCTCGTCGGCACCGGCATCGTGCAGCTCGTCGGCGGACTCTTCTCGGCGGTGCTGGCACTCGGCGTGCTGGTCTATCTCAACTGGAGCCTGACGCTCTTCACCGTCGTCATGCTGGCGGTGTTCGGCGGCATGATGGCTTTCGCGTTCAAGAAGCTTCGTCCGATCTTCAAGGAACGGAGCGTCATCAATGCCGAGGTCACCGGCCGGCTCGGCGAGTCGCTGGGGGGCGTACGGATCGTGAAGG
>CBIHMX010000608.1:0-2376 GCA_966211115.1 uncultured Gemmatimonadaceae bacterium
GAATACAACCGCAAACGGAATCGCCTGATGTATCGTTCCTTCCGGCGCGCGGCGAGGCATGCACTCGCCGTCGTCGTTGCTGTGCCGGCGCTGGTATCGGCGCAGGACCCTGCGCTTCGACTGTCACTGCATGACGCCGTCACGATGGCGCGCAGTCAGAGCACCGTTGCCGCGCTGGCCGCCATCCGTGCCGAGGAAATCGGCGCCCGCGTCGGACAACGGCGGGCCGACCTGCTCCCGTCCCTGTCGGTGATCGCCGCCGACGGGGCGCGCACGTTCAACACGGCCTCGTTCGGACTCCCGCTACCGGGTTTCGATCCGAACGGAAGCATCGTCGGGCCGGTTCGTACGGTCGACCTGCGGGCGCGAGTGGGAATGAGCCTCTACGACCCGGCCGCTCTCGCTCGATACCGCGGCGCCAGGGTTGTTGCTGACAGCGCTGACGCGGCCCATGAAGCGGCCATGGACGCTGCCGCCTTCACCGCTGCCAGTGCTTACCTCAGGGCACTGCGCGCCGAGGCAAACCTGTCGGCGCGAGCGGCTGATTCCGCGGCTGCTGCACAACTCGTCGGCATCGCGCGCGACGTGCTCGCGGCCGGTATGGGTGTCGCACTCGACGTCACGCGCGCCGAGGCGCAGATGGCTGGCGTGCGCTCGCAGCTGGCCGCGGCCCGGAACGAACAACGCCAGGCCGAGCTGGTGCTGCGCCGCGCGTTAGGCGTGCCGCTCGACAAGCCCCTGGTGCTGGACGACTCCCTGGTCGTGCCCACCATCGACCTCCCGGGCGAAACGGAAGCGATCGAACTCGCACTCCACTCGAGGCCCGAGCTGCGAGCCGCGGAGGCCGGGGCGAGTGCTGCCCGGCTCGCGCGCAACGCGGCCGCCGCCGCGAGACTTCCCTCGGTCGGAGCGTTCGCGGACCAGGGATACACGAGCGCCGGGTATGCGCACCTGTTGCGTACGTGGGCGTTCGGGCTGCAGTTGTCAGTGCCCGTCTTCGAGGGCGGACGCACGGAAAGCCGTGTCGAGGAACAATCGGCCGTCCTGCGCGCCGCCGAGTTGCGGCTCGCCGACGTGACGGATCAGGTGTCCCTCGAGGTGCGGACCGCCCTGCTCGATCTTGGTTCCGCCACCGAACAGGTCGCGCTCGCCCGCGAACGCTTGCGGCTGGCGAACGCTGAAGTGGACCAGGCCCAGGAACGCTTCCGCGCGGGCGTCGCCGGAAACGCCGATGTCATCAGCGCGTTGCTCGCGCTGACGGCCTCACGAGCGCAACTCATCGACGCCGAAACCTCACTCCGCTATTCACAAGTCGCTCTCGCACGTGCCGAGGGCCGCATTTCTGAAATTCACTGATCATGATACGTCGCAACCTGCTCATTGCACCTGCCGTTGTCGTTCTCGCCGTCGCTGCGTGGTGGGGGTACGGCAAGTGGCAATCCGGCAAGGACCGCGAAGCCACCGAAGACGCCCAGGTCGACGCACGCATCGTCCCCGTCGTGAACAAGGTGGCCGGCTACGTCGCGCGCGTTCGAGTGCACGAGAACGAAACAGTGCTGGCGGGCGATACGCTGGTCGTTATCGATGACGCCGAGCTGCGCGTTCGACTCGCCCAGGCCGATGCGGAACTGGCTGCCGCTCAGGCCCAGCTCGGGACCGGGGGCCAGGCAACTGCGGCGATCGACGTTTCCGTTGGCCAGCAAGCTGCGCTCGAGGCGCAACTCGATGCCGCCCGGGCCAATGCTCGCCGCGGTCGCGCCGACCTCACCCGCATAAGCGGTCTGGCTGACAAGCAGATCATTTCTCGTCAGGCACTGGATGCCGCGCGGGCGGCAGTGGACGCGGCTGATGCGCAGGTCACTGCGCTCGAGCGACAGGTCGGCGCGGCTGGAGCTGGCGTCACGAGTTCCCGAGCCGGTCTTCGTCTGGCACGCGCACGATTCGATGCCGCGCGCGCGGCCAGAGACAACGCGGCCCTGCAGCTTTCCTATGCCACGATACTCGCTCCGGCACAGGGGGTGGTCTCCCGGAAGACGGTCGAGGTGGGACAGTTAGTCCAGGCCGGGCAGCCGGTGCTCTCGATCGTGGCGTTGGACAGCGTCTGGGTGACGGCCAACTACAAGGAAACCCAGGTTGCCGTCATGCATCCGGGCCAGGAAGTGGAGCTGGAAGTGGACGCCTACCCGGACTGCCACGCGCACGGAAAGCTCGAGAGCATCAGCTCGGCCACCGGTTCGCGCTTCGCCCTGATTCCGCCTGACAACGCGACGGGCAATTTCACCTAGGTGGTGCAACGCGTTCCGGTGCGCATCCAGGTCCTCGACGGGTGTGGTGAAGGGCGGCCGTTGCGGCCGGGTATGTCGGTGGAGGCGGTGG
>CBIHMX010000609.1:0-2375 GCA_966211115.1 uncultured Gemmatimonadaceae bacterium
GAAATGGGGCGTGAAGAGGGGCGGGAAAAGGGGCGTGAAAAGGGGCGTGAAAGGAAGTGGAGAGGGGTGTTTAGGGACGACGTGAGAGAGAATGGGCTCTGGTTAGGCTAATCGATGCATCCGGGACTGGAGTGATTCGCGATATGTGCGGCTCAACTTTAACTGCCGTCCGTCGCGCAGGATCACGATATAGTCGCCGGCGAACCATGGCTGCAGTTCCCGGATGCGGTCCATGTTCACGATCACCGCACGATGGATGCGCGCGAACAGGTTCGGGTCGAGCTGCGCCTCGATGCCATGCATCGTCTCGCGGATCAGGTGCGACACCCGGCCCACGTGCACCCGCACGTAATTGCCTGACGCTTCGAACCAGTCCACGTCCGAGACCTTCACGAAGAACACCCGGCCATCGTGCTTCACCATCAACCGGTCGAGATGCCGTGCCCGCGCCACCGGCTGCACTTGTGGAACGACGCCACCGCCATTGGCACCGGCGGCCGTGAGAGCCTGGGCGCGCTGTTCGCCCAGTACCTCCTCCAGGAGCGCCTTGATGCGGCGTCCTGCCTCGGCCGAGTTCTTCTGCTCGAGCGTCGTGCGCGCCCGCTGGAACGCCGAACGGAATCGCTCGCCGTCGAACGGCTTGAGCACGTAGTCCACCGCGTTCACGTCGAACGCCTTCACGGCGTATTCGTTGTAGGCGGTCACGAAGACGATCGCCGGCATCGCTTCCGGGTCGCCTAACGCCGACACCACCCCGAAGCCATCCAGGTCGGGCATCTGGACGTCGAGGAACACCAGGTCGGGCCGCTGCTCACGGATCGCGGCCACCGCATCCGTCCCGCTGCCCACCTCGTTCACGACCTCGACATCGTCCTCGAGCTTGAGGAGCCGGCTGATGCGCCGGCGGGCGATGGGCTCGTCATCCACGATCAACACACGCATGGGCATGGGACTCTCCTGGTCAGGCAGCCACGGGTTCGGCCCGCGACGCCGGATGGTTGTCGGCCACGATCAGGACCGCCGTAGCGCGGTCCGGGAATGCCACTGTTACGAGCGGACCTGCGTCCGCCACCGCCGCCTCGGCCGCGCTCCGGCGGCGCCACCAGTCGTGCGGCCCCCGCTCCGAGGTGGGTACTGCGCTCACGCCGCGAATCCGGATGCGCGTCGCATCCATGAGCCGTTCCGCACCCACCTGCACCTCGAGCGGCACCGCCCCTCGCGAGCTGTCCGGATCGGACGACAACAGCTCATCGACGAGCGTGGTGAGAAGGCGGCTCGGTACCGTCGCGTTGTGAGCCTCCGGCGATACATCGAGCGCAAGCGAAACGGCAGGCCGGATACCAAGCCGGTGCGCCTCGACGCTCGCGGTCACCAGGTCGAGTTCTTCCTGGAGCGATGTCGAATGCAACGCGGCCGTGTCGAGCGTCAGGCGCAGGACGTCGGCGAGCCGGGCGATCAGCCGGTCGGCACGCGGTACATCCATGTGAACGAGTCGCGCCAGCAGGTCGAGGGTGCCGAGCACGAAGGCCGGGCGAACCTGGACGCAGAGCGCCTGGAAGCGAGAGCGCGCAATCTCCGAAGTGAGTTGCGCCGAGGCGAGTTCGCGCGCCCGGTACCAGGCCGCGAAATCGCGGGAGTGGGACCAGGCCAGCAGCCCGAAATAGAGAAAGAAGTTTCCGGTCAGCGGGTTGATGTTGAACTCGTTCAGGATGGGCGCCGTGGCCAGGCCGACCGTCTGGAGCGCCCAGAGGAAACCGAAGGAGAGCACGACCGACGCCCCGAAATGCAGCACCAGGTGCGGTGCGGCGCGGCGTCCGTAGAGCCGGAAGCGGCGCGCCATCGCCAGCACGCCTAACGACGCGGCGGTCCAGTACATCGCGCCCGCAAACTGCAACCAGACGATGTCCCAGGCCCAGCCGGTAATCGAGTCCGTGAGCCAGAGGAAGGCATGCATCTGGATCGTCCAGAGCGCTGCTGCACCCAGCCAGAGCGCCACCAGGGAAGCCCAGGTGCGCAACGTGAACAGCGGCGTGTGCGGCTCGTGGGCCTGCTCGACGGCGGCGATCAGCGGCTCGGATTCCTTCGTCTCTCGAATCGGGTCCTTCGAGACGACGTGCCGCGGGCGATCCATGCCGGGAGCGGGGCGGCTCGTCGCCGGGGCGGGCAGCACCGCGGCCGCGAACTCGCCGGTGCGCCACGATGTCACCTCCTCGACCGTCACCTCGGGCATGACTTCGCGCGACCGCGGGCTTTCGGTCCAGGATGGAGCTGGCGCGGTCGACGTCTGGTCGCGGAACGGAATGTCGATTTCCACCACGACGCCGCCGTGCTCGCGCGGCCGCAGCTCGAGGCGATGGTTCTTCCCGTAGAGCTGC
>CBIHMX010000610.1:0-2373 GCA_966211115.1 uncultured Gemmatimonadaceae bacterium
CGCCAGCGGCGGCACCGTCCTGCTCAAGATGGCGGACCTGACACGGGTTCGCGTACGAGCCCTGTTCAACGAGACCGATATCGGCGCGGTCGTCCCCGGCCAGCCGGCGACGGTGACCGTGGACGCGTTCCCGGACCGCCCGTTTGGCGGTACGGTCGAGAAGATCGAGCCGTCGGCCGTCATCCAGTCGTCGGTCACGATGTTCCCGGTCCTCGTCACGCTCGACAACCGGGAAGGCCTGCTCAAGCCCGGCATGAACGGCGAGGTCACGGTGCTGGTCGAGCGACGCGAAGACGTGCTGGCCGTACCTAACGATGCCGTGCGCACCACGCGGGAAGCGGCGGCCACGGCCCGGTTGATTGGCCTCGATCCCGACAGCGTCACGGCGGCGGTGCAGGAGCAGATGCGGGCGATGGGAGGAGCCGGCATGGGCGGACCCGGCGGCGGCAATGGTCGGGGTGGCGCCGACGGCCGGTCGTCGCGCGGCGACGTCGACGTCGTCGTGCTGCAGGGCGGCGAACGGGGCGGACGGCAGGGCGGTAACCTGCCCCAGGTGACGGACGCCCAGTGTACGCAGGTGCGGGACGCGATGGCCAAATCGCCTACCGCCCAGACCACGCTGCAGGGGCTGCGCAGCCGCGTCCAGAGCGGTGAGATCGACCAGCAGCGCTCGCGTGTCGTTTCCGATTCCATCTACAAGGGACTTGGGCTGGATGCGATGGTGGCGCGCGCCTGCCAGTTCCGCGGGCGCCAGGGTGGTGGCCGCAACGGTGGCGCCGCCCAGCAGGCGAACGGCGGTCCCAGCAGCGAAACACCCGCTACCAATGCCGGAAGCGGCCGGCGAGGCGGGCGTCGCGGGAACGCGGCCGCGCTCATGGACGGGAGGCCGGTGCCGACCAGCCAGGCCTCACCACGCCGGCAGCAGGCGCGGCCCGCGCTGGTCTATGTGGCATCCGGAACGTCCTTCGTTCCCCGGGTGGTCCGCGTCGGGATGAGCGACCTCGATTACACCGAAGTCGTGAGCGGCCTGCAGGAAGGTGAAAACGTGCTACTCATGACGGCGCTGGCCATGCAGGCGTCGCGCGATTCCGCCATGCAGCGCATGCGTTCCCGTTCGGGCGGCGGCCTGCCCGGCGCGCCGGCCGGTGGCGGTGGCGGCCGCGGTCGCGGCGGAGACTGACATGCTCTTCGGCGAAATCATCGCGGTAGCGTTGGGCGCCCTGCGCGCCAACAAACTGCGTTCGATGCTGACCATGCTCGGCATCGTGATCGGTGTCGGCGCGGTCATCGCGATGATTGCACTGGGCAATGGTGCCCAGCAGCAGGTCAACGACCGGATCAAGGCGCTCGGCACGACGTTGCTGACGGTGCAGCCCGGCCAGCAGCGCCAGGGGGGCGGGTTTGCGTCCGAGACCGATCGCGCCCCACTCACCATGAAAGATGCCGCGGCACTCGAGGAGCGCGCCAACAACATCGCGGCCGTCCAGCCGCAGATGTCGCGCAACTTCCAGGTCCAGTTCAAGAACCGGAACACGAACGTCCGTGTGCTGGGCACGTCGTCGAATTATCTCGAGGTCCGGAACTACAAGATGGACTTCGGCCGGATGTTCACCCCGGCCGAGGACTTCACCAAGCAGCGGGTCGCGGTCATCGGGCCGGCGGTGCTGACCAACCTCGAAGTCACCAGCCCCGAGGCGATCATCGGTGAACCGATCCGCATCCGCGGCATCCAGTTCATCGTGGTTGGCGTCCTCCAGTCGAAGGGCTCGGGCACCGGCTTCGGCAATCCCGACGAGCAGCTCCTCATCCCGCTGCAGACGGCCCGCTACCGGATCTTCGGGGTCGACCGGTTGAACGAGATCGGCGTTCTGGCGAAGAGCGAAGACGGCATTCCTCTGGCCATGGCCGACATCGAGAAGATCCTGCGCCGCGAGCACAAGCTGCGCGCCAACCGGCCCAACAACTTCCAGATCCGCAACCAGTCGGACTTCCTGACCAACCTGGCCGAGACCACGCAGGTATTCACGCTGCTGCTTGCCGGGATCGCCGCGGTCAGCCTCCTGGTCGGCGGCATCGGCATCATGAACATCATGCTGGTGTCGGTGACGGAACGGACCCGCGAAATCGGCGTGCGCAAGGCGTTAGGCGCCACCCGCTGGAACATCCTGTTCCAGTTCCTGATCGAGGCGGTGGTGCTGTGCCTCCTCGGCGGGGCGATCGGCGTGGCGCTCGGGGTGGGTACGGCGGACTTCCTGAACCGCACGTTCAACTGGACGACGCAGGTCGCCCCGGAGTCGATCGGCCTCGCGTTCGGATTCTCGGCGGCGGTCGGCCTGGTGTTCGGCGTGTGGCCAGCCCGTCGCGCCGCCCGAC
>CBIHMX010000611.1:0-2369 GCA_966211115.1 uncultured Gemmatimonadaceae bacterium
GTGCGTTGCGTTTCTTCCATTTTTCGAGGAGATCTTCCAGTGAGTCTGTAACGGCGAGATGGAAATCGATCCATTCCGCGAGCCGCGTGCGGACTTCGGTGCTGTCCACCGCGGCCGGAAGTGATTGGGCGCCTTCGAGCATTTCCCGGAATCTGGTCATGGCGCGGATGCGCCCGACCAGCGCGGTCTGGAATCCGTCGGGTGCAAGGCTGTAGTACGTCCTCCGGTCACCGGGGAGGCTGAGGCGAACGAGCAGCCCCTTTTCTTCGAGGCGCCGCGTGTCTGTGCTGACGCTCGCCCGGCTGACGCCGAGTGCGGTTGCCATTTCGTCGAGCGAGCGGGGCCCTTCGGAAACGAGGAGGTACGCCGTCACGCGCCCGGCAATGAGGGGCATGCCCTCACCACAGAACTGAAGGGCGAGTTGTTCGACAAAGGTTCGGACGGCTGGTTTCACGCTTCCGGGATTTCAAACGGGTGCGGAAGCTACCCTGTTCAGTTCGTTCAGTCAACACTGAACAATCGACGCTGTAGTTCCGGTCGCCTGGTCTTTCCTGGACGTCAGATGCCGCGACGCGGGGTATCAGTGGTCAACCTCTGCCGTTCAGACCATGACTGACTACAACGTTGGGTACTTCGTAGGCTCGCTCTCCGCCACGTCCGTGAACCGCTCGCTCGCTGACGCGCTTGTGAGACTTGCCCCTGCTGAACTCGAATTCCGCGAAATCCGGTACGACGACCTGCCGCTGTTCAATCGCGATTTCGAGGGCCGCTATCCACCGGTGGCGACCGCCCTCAAGCAGGCGATTGCGAGTGTCGACGCCATTCTGTTCGTCACGCCGGAGTACAACCGCTCGATCCCCGGTGCACTGAAGAACGCGATCGACTGGGCCAGCCGACCGAAGGAACAGAATGCCTTCACCGGCAAGCCGTCCGCGGTGATCGGCGCCTCGACAGGATCGATCGGCACCGCCATAGCGCAGCAGCATCTTCGCACGCTACTCGCGTACTGCAAGTCGCCTCAACTGAGCAGTGAGGCGTACATCCAGCTCACGCCGGGACTGATCACACCGGAGGGCGAAGTGACGAAGGACTCCACACGCGAATTCCTGACCAACTGGATCAACGAATTCTGCACGTTCATCGCCAATCACTACGCCGCCCGCCCCGTGGCCTACGACTTGTGATCGCTCGTTCGTCTCCCAGCTACTTCCTGACCAACGTCAGGGTGTTGACCATGACGCGCGGTTCCCCTCGAGAATCCTCGTCGTAGAAGACGGCGCGGTTTCCCGATAACACATCCACCAGGAGTTCGCGACGTCTCGTTCGAGCCACGACTCGTCGCTGCACAGGATCGATGACCTCCACGGTCGTTTGAAAAAGTTGCAGGACATCAACGTCTGTCGGATTGACTTCTCGACTTGATCGCCGAGTCCGCGCCCAGGCGGTTTCCCAGTCCGGCGCTGCTACGAGCACGTAGACCCACAGCAAGCCGGATTCGTCCTCGTGCATCGCCGCAATTCGCGGTGGCGGCGGCGTTGAGGCATTCCCGTTCCAGAACTCTGATCTTGTGGCGAACCACTCGGGACGGCGTTGGAGAATCGTTGTTAGTCCACGCGTTCTGTTCCATTGAACGAGTCGGTAGATGAAAGGGTCAGCGCTCCACACACCACGCGAGGACGGTGAGAACGCCAGCTCGAACACGCCCGCGCTAGGGAATGCGACGCGCGGCGCAGCGTCGTCGTACTCGAGCTGATTGGCCATCTGGGCGCCACCTCGGGAAAGATCGACGAGATGCGCGCGTCGACGCCCCAGATATTGCCCACCTACATCACCTGAGAGAACGACAGCTGAGGGCCATTCCAGAACGACCCCAGGGTAAAGCTGTCGGTTGAGAATGATCCGGCGCGTAGCACGAAGGTCAGGGCCAAGGACCTGCGCCCGTCCAACTTCGATAACGAGTACGGAATCACCCGGCAGCGAAATGATGTCTTGCGGTCGCTCGAATTCACCCGGTCCAGATCCAGTGCGCCCGACACGTCGAAGAAATCGGCCACTCTGATCAAACAACATTGGCGGCTCGAACCCACTGAGAGCCCAGTAACGCCCCATCCCATCCTGCCTGACCACCTTCGGCGGGTAGTGCCTTGGGTCCGCTGATTTCACCTGGAGCTGGACACTTGGAGAGACCACGATCGCACAGCGGGTACAACTCGGTTCGTCTGGTATCAAACCACGGTCATTCGACTGTGCCACAACATCCGGGCTCCAGAGACCCAGAGCCCAAATGACCGTCGAACGCGCATACAATGCTCGGCGAACTACACGGTTTGCGTTCTTGTTGACTGTCGGCATCGCCGAGTGGATGTATT
>CBIHMX010000612.1:0-2350 GCA_966211115.1 uncultured Gemmatimonadaceae bacterium
GGAGCTTCGCGATGTCGAAGTGACCATTGATGGCCGCCATCAGCATCGGGCTCGTGTGGTCGCCGCCACTGGCCTGACCGATCGGGGCGCCGGCTGCCAGCAGGACCTTCACCGTCTCCATGTTGCCTTCACGGGCCGCGAACAGCAGCGGTGTGAGACCACCCTTGCTACCAACCAGATCGCCGTAGCTCAGGCCACGGTCACCACCACGTCCACCCCGGCCGCCGGCGGCACCGCCTGCGCGTCCAGCCCGGCCAGCCTGCGCCGGCTGTTCCTGCGCGTTCGCCGCTGGAGCCGGATAACCACGCTGCCCACCCTGATCGGTACTCGATGCCGAGTCGGGTCGCGCTGCCTGACGAGTTGCGTCCGTACGCGTGGAATCTGTCTGCGCCGTGCCAGCTGTCGAATCCGGACGCGGGGTCGCCGGCGTGGCGGCCTGCGCCGGTGCGCCACCACCGCGTGCCGGCGGGGCACCAGCTCCGCGTCCGCCACCCGCTGCACCTCCGCGACCACCGGGCGGTTGCTCCGCCTGCGCCAGGGCCTGTACGCGCCGATTGCGCAAGGAGCGGGACGCGGCATCGGTGCGCTCGCGTTCCGGAACGCTCTCGACCTTCGAAACTGCCTCGATGTCCGCACCCTTCGCCAGCAGGAGCTTCACGGCATCGACTCGATCGTAATTGGCTGCCCACATGAGTGGCGTCATCGACCACGCGCTGTCGCGAACGTCTACGGGAACCCCGGCGTCGATGAGCGACTGGATCGACTCGGTACTGCCCATCCCGGCCGCGAAATGCAGCGGCGTCGTACCGCCGGCGCTCGTGGCCGCCTTTGCGTCTGCGCCCGCCTTGAGGAGCGCCTTGAGCGCCGCGACGCGGCCGGCACGCGCCGCCAGGTGCAGCGGCGTGTAGTTCCCGTTTCGCGTGCTCGCCTCGAGCCGCGCGCCCGCGTAGACGAGCATGGCGACCTGGTTGGCGTCGCCGCGCGCCGCGGACCAGTGCAGGGCGGTCATGCCGTCACCCTGCGCCGCATTCACATCCGCGCCCTGCTTCAGGAGCTGGCGGACCAGCGCCGTATCACCGCGCATGGCGGCATCCGCAACCGGCGAATCCGCGATCGGAGTCCACGCGCCAACGAGCAGGGCGAGGCCTGAAGCCGCCATCACCGACCAGAAACGCCGGCGCACCCCGATCTCCGACCTCTGAACTCCGACCTTGCTGTTAGGCATGTGTATTGAGGGCAAGAGCGTCCGTGCTGTCGCCGAATTCCTTCATGTCGTCGTGGCCGAGCATGTGGAGCATGCTCAGCATGGCATTGGACATGGGTGTGCCGTCCGGCGCCTTGATGTGCAGGTTGCCGTCGAGCTTCCCATTGGCGTGGCCGACGAGGAACAGCGGGCACCGCCGATGGTTGTGCAGGTTCGAGTCGCCCATGGGCGAGCCGTAGATGATCATCGTCTTGTCGAGCATGTTCCCGCCGTCTTCCTGGATGCTCTTCAACTTGTCGAGGAAGTACGGCAACTGGGCGACGTGATACTTGTTGATCAGGTGGAAATTCTTGACGCCCGCCTCGTTGCCGCCATGGTGCGACGACGGATGGAACGGGCGGTCGGACCCGCTCTCGGGGTACACACGGCTCGAGCCGTCGCGGCCCATCTTGAACGAGAAGACGCGCGTGATGTCGGCGGCGAAGGCCAGCGCCTGGATGTCGAACATCAGCTGCACATGTTCGGCAAACGAGTCCGGCACGCCAGCCGGTGCTTCGGGAATCTCACGCGGCTCGCCGCTCGTGTTGCGGGCCTCGATTCTCTGGATGCGCCGCTCGACTTCACGGATATCCTCGAGGTAACGATCGAGCCGCACGCGGTCGCTCGGGCCTAACGACGTCTTCAGCGACGTCATCTCGCCGGCTACCCAGTCGAGGATGCTGCGACGGCTGCGGCGCCGCTCGGCACGCTCGGTCGCCGAGCCGCCCACGCCGAACAGCTTCTCGAACGCGACGCGCGGGTCCCGGATCACCGGGAGCGGCTCGTTCGGTGACGCCCAGCTGATCGAGTCCGTGTAGACGCAGGCATAGCCATAGGCGCAGCCACCGGCCTGGTCGACGTTCTCGATGCAGAGCTGCATCGAGGGAATTGGCGTCTCCTGCCCGAACCGTTGCGCGTAGATCTGGTCGAGCGACGTGCCGACCCGGACGTCCGAGCCTTCCGTCTGCTTCGGATGCTCGTGGGTGAGGAAGACGGCGCTGGAGCGGAAGTGGTCCCCGCCGATTTCCTTGGGCGTGACCGGCTCGGCTTCACGCGCATCGGTGTTGCTGATGATCGTGAGGTAGTCACGATACGGCTCGAGGGAAT
>CBIHMX010000613.1:0-2342 GCA_966211115.1 uncultured Gemmatimonadaceae bacterium
ACCAGCTTCCGGGCCAGTGGCCGATCGTTCCAGCAGGGCGGCGCCCCCGTGAATTCCAAAGGCGCCGACCGCGGGGAGCCCCAGGTTCGATGACGGCTCTTCCTGTGCGAGCGCCATCGTCGGCGCGAACACGGCGAGGGTGACCAAATGTCGCCGCCAATTGCTGTATCCGGTCACCGTTCGGAGCACACGTTTCGCACGCGATGAAACTAAGCGGAGCCATCTGGTGCGTGGGGTGTCAAACATTCAGTGTGATTGGCCACGTCCCGGTGACGAAATCGCCGTTGAAGGTGTCCGAAATCTGGAGACCGGCGTGAGCGACGTACGAAGGTCAGATTGTAGCTGAGTCCGGTCAGGTAGCGACATGAAACTCCGCGGTTGGCAACGATTCGTGATGCTGGTGCTGGCGCCCGCGATTGCTGTAATCGCGGGGGTCGTCGCGTATTCGTCGCGGGCGGCCTCGACCAAGCGCGAACATGCCATCATGCGTGACGCGCGCGCCGACCTCGCGTTCGCCGACTCCCTCGAGGGCGCGCTGGCGGCGCGCCCATCCAGTGCCATATCCGATGCCGAAGCGACGGCCGCACTCTATTTCGAACGCCTCCGCCTCGGCCTCGGCAGTCCATTTCGACTGATTGACCAGGCGGCGCGCGATTCCTCGCTGATTCCCCTGGACGCTGTGGCCGTCAGTGAGGCGATGCTCGCACGGGTCATGGTCGGCGACGCCTACCAGCCCCTGGATCGAGCTCTCGACCTGGTGAACCCGGGTGGCGGACCGCGGCGTGGCGCGGTTCACCGGCACCTCATCGACAGCGTCGTCGCTGCCGCTGACGATCCGAGGGTGGGCGAGTTGACCGTGCGCCTGGCTTATCGACTCGCGTCAGCCTCAGGCGCGGTTTCGCGCCAGTCGCCGGAGATCGCGACGGCAACTGCCGCGCAGGCGCGCGATCGCATCATTGCCATGCGCGATGCGCGTTCACTCATGACCGCGTCGGAACGCGACCAGGTGAGCCGGCTCGAGTTGATGCGTCTCTGGCGTTCATCGCGGCGGTTTGAAGTCGAACGACCCATCATCGTGCCCCTGACGGCCCGTCAGGAACGCGAAGCCGTTACGGACTTGCCCGCGGTCGTCGCGCAAATCACCGCGATCGGCGATTCGAGAACCGTTGCCGCGGATGAGGATTCAAGCTCTGCCGAAGCACCCATCAGGGCGGGCGATGGCCTGGCCAGCCGCATGGCGTCGGTGGCTGCCGGCCGCGACTTGCCGCCGCTGGCGCCCATCATGGTTGCGGTTCGAAGCTACTCGGCGCTCCGCCGCGGCGGCGACAGTTTCGCGGAGCGGGCTTCGAAGACGCGGTTCGTGCAACGCGCCGCGAATGAAGAAACGCTGGCGGCCGAATACGCCCTGTTGTCGGCGCGCAGCGATAAACCGGTGCCCGAAGCCGACGCGGCGGTGCTGACCGCCGGTGTCGCCATGCGGCCTTTCGCTCAGGAACGAGCGTGGTTGCGAGGCGACCCCGCGCCGACCGCGCGCGACCTGCAGTCCCGCTATGGCGTGACGGTGACGTACGATGCCACGACTCGCGCGGCGTGGCGCCCGTACCTCCAGCGCACGCTGGAAACGGCGATCACCGACCTGCGGCGCGTACTCCCCGGTTTCGATTCGAGGGGTCTCACCGTTCACTTCGGGACCAGCCCGTTAGGCGATCGCGCCCTCGCGCTCCACGACCCGACGAAGCGCATCATCTACTTCCCACCGTCGAGCCACAGCGGCGTCATGGCGCACGAGTTCGCGCACGACCTCGACTGGCAGGCCGCCCGCCGGGAGTATGGTGGTACGGGCTGGTATCGCACCGATCATGCGTTGCGCCAGCCGGTTGATCTGCTGGCCGGAGCCTTGCGGCAGATGGCCAGCGCCTCGCGGGACAGCAGCGTCGCCAGGATGACCGGCAACACCCGTCCAACGGAAGTGCTGGCGAGAAACGTCGACTGGTTCGTGAGTGCGTCGCTGGCGCGCGAAGGTCGCGTGAACGGTCACCTGAGCGCCGCGCAGGACCCCGTGCTGATAGGCTATGCCTCGGCCATCACGCCCGAAGCCGCGCGTGCCGGCGGCAGTGCCACGCTGCGCGCCCTGGAAGGACTCACGACGATTCCCCTGGCGACGCGTTCCTGGTTCTCCGAGTTGTACGGCACCGAACGACGCATGACGGTGCATGAAGCCGTGCGCCGGGTTCTCGAAGCGCCGATCTCACGACTGAGCGTGGAAAGGAGCCGTGGCTCCTTGTCCTGGTTGCCTGGTTCGGACGAAAAGGCACAGGGTGTGGCCTCGCGCCCGTCGTGGT
>CBIHMX010000614.1:0-2341 GCA_966211115.1 uncultured Gemmatimonadaceae bacterium
CCGCCGGGTCGAGGCCTGAAAGGAAGGTGTACGCGCCACGAAACTTGAACGCGCCACTCCGCTGCAGCATCTCCGGCTTGAGCGAAATGGAGGCGCCGAGTTCGTCGGAGAGCGCACCGGCCCGGAGTAATGGGGTGCGGACCGCCACGGGCCGAAGCGTTTCAGCCGCCGCGCGGACCGCTGCGATCGTGACCAGTTCTGAAGAGACCGTACTCCCTGTCGTCATTCGGGATTTCATCGACTTGGGTAGAGATGGTCCGCCGCGACCTGCCACGTCCGCTGGCAAACGGGGCAATGCGTCCGGAGCAGGATGTGTCGGAGCAATTTAGCGGCCGCGGGAGGGCTCGCGATCAGCCACGAATGTCACCAAACATATCGCCCATCGTATGACGCATAACTCCAAGTGTGGTATACAGTAAGCTCACATGTAGCAACGAAATGCGACGTTCGTTTTGTGTCCCTCACATGGCGCCTCCGGTAACCGGTCGTGCGGGTTGTGGTTTGCGAGCCGCACAGGTCAAGGACACGGGGAATCAAGGGCCTTTAAATCACTGACTCCGCCTTCAACTGCGGGGTCAATGGGGCCAGCTTCAGCTTGTAGGCTCAGGTCGCTGCCCTGATATTCCTGCCCCCCGAGTCAAACCCTGCGATGACGGCACTCTATTGGTTTGCCATGGTGGTCGGCGTTGGGATGTACCTGTTTTCGGTGTTCGCTGACACATCTGGTGGCGACGCGGATACGGAGGCCCACATCCACGTCGGCACCGATCATCACGGCGCCGACGGTTACCAGATCCTTTCGCTCCGCAACGCGACCTATTTCCTGTTTGCGTTTGGCGTGACGGGGGTCGCGCTCAACTGGATGTGGGCAGGGACCCGTGGCCTGCTGACGGCGGCGCTGGCTTTCGGCGTCGGGGCGTTGGGAGCGACCATCAGTACGGTAGCCTTCGGCTGGCTCCGGAAATCGGAGTCGGGTGGGATGCCGGGGGATCGCGCCTGGCTGGGTGCTACAGGCGATGTGATGCTGACGTTGAGCAACGGCGGTACGGGAAAGATTTTCGTGTCACGCGGCGGCCGGTCGCAGGAACTGCTGGCGAGGCCGTTCGATGACGACGCGACGGGCGTCGAACGCTGGTCGAAGGTGGTCGTCCTCGAGATTCGCGACGGCATCGCGCTGGTCGCGCCGAACGAGGAGCTCGTCCCAGACAATCCCGCGCCCCGTCTGGGCGCCTAACGGGAGAGGATCGATGGAAAACCTGTTGTCGCAAGTCGGGCTGGTCATTGGCGGGGTCGTTCTGGCCCTGATCATCCTGCTGATCCTGACGGTCAAGAGCCTGATCGTGATCGTCCCGCCGAACATCGCGGCGATCATCACCGGCCGGAAGCGGGTCGTCGCCGATGGGGATACCCTCGGTTATCGCACCGTCACCGGCGGGCGCACGCTGCGCATCCCGATCATCGAACAGGTGAACTGGCTTTCGCTGTCCACCATCCCGCTCGAGCTCACGGTCGATGACGCCTTCTCGAAGGGGAACATCCCGCTCACGGTGAAGGCGATCGCCAACGTGAAGATCGCGTCGGACCCGGAGATGGTCTTCAACAACGCGGTCGAGCGATTGTTAGGCAAGAACATCAACCAGATCGAGGCACTCGCGCGCGAGACGTTGACGGGTAACCTGCGCGGTGTGCTCGCCAAGCTGACGCCCGAAGAAGTGAATGAGGACCGGCTCGGCTTCGCCAAGCACCTGTCCGACGAGGCCGACCATGACCTGAAGAAGCTCGGCCTCCAGCTCGACGTGCTGAAGATCCAGCACGTGGCGGATCGCGTGGGCTACCTGGCGTCGATCGGCGAGAAGCGGACCGCGGAGGCGCTGCGCGACGCAGAAATCGCCAAGGCGTCGGCGATCGCGGAAACCCGGCAGAAGCAGGCCGAAGCCCGCAAGCTGTCCGAGGTCGCCATGGCCGATAACGAAGCCGAGATCAAGCAGCAGCAGGCGACGGCTCGGCGCCTGGCCGATGTCGCGGCGGCGGAAGCGGACGTGAAGATCGCCGAGGCGCGCAACCTGTTGCGCGTTCGTCAGGCGGAACTCGGCCGTGAGGCAGAAACCACGGAGCGCGTGGCGAAGATTTCGGCGCTGAAAGCGGAGACCGAGGCGAAGACCGAGATGGAGGCGCGTCGCGTCGACATGGAGAAGACACGATTGCAGGCTGACGTCATTCAGCCGGCCGAGGCGGGGCGCATCGCGGCTGAGGCCGAGGCGAAGGCGCTTGCCGCGCCGATCCTCGAGCAGGGCAAGGCACAGGCGGAAGTGCTGCGCATGCTGTACGCCGAGATCCAGAA
>CBIHMX010000615.1:0-2339 GCA_966211115.1 uncultured Gemmatimonadaceae bacterium
GTCTCGAAACTGCTCATCGTGTTTTCCGCCGTCGCGATCACGGCGCTGGCGATGCTCGTCCTGGCCGCGCTCTTTCCCGATCGCGTGGTCAGGATCTGGGAACGCGCGTTAGGCGGCGTGGCGCCAGGGTTGATGGAGCGAGGCCGCGGCATCCTGGTCTCGTTCGGCGAGGGGCTTGGCGTGCTCCGCGATCCCCGGCGGTCGGCGATCGTGTTCTTCTGGGCGCTCGTCATGTGGCTGGTGAACGGCACCTCGTTCTGGATTGCGTTCAAGGCTGTGGGCATCGACGCGCCCTTCTCTGGCGCCCTCTTCCTGCAGAGCCTCCTCGCCTTTGCCGTAGCCGCTCCGTCGGCGCCCGGTTTCTTCGGGCCGTTCGAAGCGGCATCGAAGGTGGCGTTGAGCGTGTACGGCGTGAACGAGACGCTCGCCGTCAGCTATGCGCTGGGCTACCACCTGCTTGGCTGGATTCCCATCGTGGTGATTGGGTTCTGGTACCTCGGCCGGATGGGGCTCCACCTGAGCGAACTGGGTGACGACCGGAAGACCGGATGACCGCGCGTGAGGGAAAGGTCGAGGCGCAGGCCAAGCTGAACCTGTTCCTGCGGGTGCTGTCGCGCGAAGACAGCGGATATCACCAGATCGAGACGATGTTCTGTCGCATCGCGCTGTCCGACACGGTCACGGTGTCGGTTGGCAACCAGGCGAAGCGGCTGCAGGTGGAGGGGCCGCGCGTGCCGATCGCTGGTCTCGGGCCGGTCGAGCGAAACGTCGCGTGGAAAGCGGCGGAGGCATACGCCGCGGCCACCGGCTACCCCGGAGGATTCGACATCCGGATCGAAAAGCGCATTCCGGTTGGCGGCGGCCTCGGTGGTGGCAGCGCCGATGCTGGCGGTGTGCTGCGGGTGCTCAACGCGCTCAACCCCGATCCGGTCGACGCGCCGAAGTTGCTCGACATTGCTTCGACGTTAGGCGCCGACGTCCCGTTCCTGACCCAGGACGACTCCGCGATGGCGATTGGCCGTGGGTACGGTGAGCGACTGGAGATCCTGCCTGCCCTCCCTTCCCGACCGGTCTGGCTGCTCGTCCCCGACGTGGGCGTGAACACGGCCGAGGCGTATGGCTGGCTCGATAGCGCGCGCGGAGACGCCGCGCAGGCCCTCGGCATCGGAAACATTGCGGGCTGGGAGGCGCTCGCCCGCGTGGCGGTCAACGATTTCGAGCCGGTAGTGGGCGCGAAGGTACCGATCATCGGCCGGTTGCTGGCGGGTTTTCGGAGTCCACAGATGGCCGACGTGCTCGGAGAGTCCGCGATGGTCCTGATGTCGGGCTCGGGGTCGACAGTGGCGGTCATAGCTGGACAGGTCGCCCGGAACCACTGGGCGGCCCTGCCGCCCATCGGCGGGGTGGATGTCGTGGAGACGCAAACGGCTGCTTTTGTTGAGCCGGTCGTCCTGACCCATTAGGTTGCCGCACCCAAGGACTGCCCCCTCGTCCAATGGCAGGACATCGGTCTTTGGATCCGAGAATGGTGGTTCGAATCCACCGGGGGCAATGGACGCTTGCAACCAGGACGAAGTGAAGACCCGCTTGTATCCCGTTTCGCTCCGGATTGACCTAAACTCCCGTCACGTCTACGTTTCAGGGCTACGGTAATGGACCTTTTGCCGGGCGTTCTCCGGGGATTCAAGCTGCTCTCCGGAAACGCCAACAGGGGACTCGCCGAGGAGATTGCCAGGAACCTGGGGGTCGAGCTGTGCAGGATGACGCTCACCCGCTTTGCCGATGGCGAAATCTTTGTGCGAATCGATGAGAACGTCCGCGGCGCGGACGTTTTTATCGTCCAGCCGACCAACCCGCCGGCAGAAAACATCATGGAGCTGCTGCTCCTGATCGATGCTGCCAAGCGAGCGTCGGCGGCGCGCGTGACGTGCGTCATGCCGTACTACGGATATTCGCGGCAGGACCGGAAGGACCAGCCGCGCGTTTCCATCGGGGCGAAGCTGGTGGCGAACCTGATCCAGACCGCGGGCGCTGATCGCGTTCTCGGTCTCGATTTCCACCAGCATCAACTACAGGGTTTCTTCGACGTTCCCGTCGATCACCTGTATGCATCCCCGGTGCTGGTGGCGCACTTCAGGAAAAAGCAGTACACGGACCTGGTGGTCGTTGCACCGGACGTCGGCTCGGCCAAGATGGCTCGCGGGTTCGCGCGGAAACTCGACGCGGCGCTGGCGATCATCGACAAGCGGCGAACGGGGCCTAACGTGGCCGAGGTCCTGAACGTGGTGGGTGAGGTGGAAGGGCGGGATTGTCTCATTCCCGATGACATGATCGATACG
>CBIHMX010000616.1:0-2337 GCA_966211115.1 uncultured Gemmatimonadaceae bacterium
CGTCAATCGTCAATCGTCAATCGTCAATCGTCAATCGTCAATCGTCAATCGTCATGCCCTTCGGCGGTTCCCTGATGGCAGGCAAGACCCGCGCGTCCCGTATCCGGCGCGGCGTTCTCGTAGCGGGATTGATCGGCTGCGATTCCGCAACCGCTGGCGATCGCGCCTCGCCTAACGTTGAACTCGCCACCGAAGTGCTCGCGACCGGTCTCGACACTGTCTGGGAGCTCGCCTGGGGACCGGACGGGTTCATCTGGGTCACCGAACGCGGGGGCCGGATTTCGCGACTGAACCCGGAAACCGGCGCGCTCACCGAAGCGGGCGAGGTGCTCGTCAGCGAAATCGGCGAAGGTGGACTGATGGGTCTCACCTTTCATCCGGACTTCGCGGCGCAACCGTGGGTCTATCTGGCGCACACGTATTCCACGCAAGGCGGCACGCGGAACCGGGTGATCCGGATGCGCTTCGATGGAACCGCTCTCGGTTCGATGGAAATCCTGGTCACCGACATTCCCGGTTCCTCGATCCACAACGGTGCGCGCCTCGCCATCGGCCCCGACCAGTTGCTCTACGTCTCCACCGGTGACGCGTCCGATGCATCCATTGCCCAGAACCGGGACGCCCTGGCCGGGAAGATCCTGAGGCTCACGCTCGACGGACATCCAGCGCCCGGCAATCCGTTCAACACGCGCACCTGGTCGTACGGCCACCGCAATCCGCAGGGCATGACCTTCGCACCTGACGGGTCGCTCTACATCACCGAACATGGCCCGTCCGACAACGACGAAATCAATCGGATCGAGATGGGCCGGAATTACGGCTGGCCAACGGTTCACGGCAAATGCGATGGAGATGTTGGCGCGGCCGAACTTTCGTTCTGCTCGTCGAACCAGGTTGTCGAACCAATGGCCATCTGGACCCCGACCATCGCACCGGCCGGCCTCGCGTACTATGACGCGGACCTGATTCCGGAGTTCCGTCGCAGCCTCATCTTCGCGACGCTCAAGGACGCCACGCTGTATCGCCTCGCATTGTCGAGCGACGGCGCCAGCGTGACCTCGACCGAAAAACTGTTCGTGCGTGATTTCGGACGGCTGCGCGCGGTGCTCGTCGGGCCTGACGGGTCGATCTATATCGGGACGTCCAACCGTGACGGTCGCGGTACGCCGATGCCGACCGACGACAGGATCATTCGCATCCGCCCGCGCTGAATGAATCTCCTCGGGTGGAGTCCGCTCGAGGCCTTCGCCGCCGTCTTCGGGGTCGTCAGTGTCTTCCTCTCCACGCGGCAGATCATCTGGAGCTGGCCCACGGCGATCGTCAACGTTGGCCTGTATACGATTGTCTTTTACCAGGGCAGATTGTACGGGCAGATGGGACTCCAGCTGGTTTACCTGACCCTCTCGGTCTACGGCTGGTACCAGTGGCTCCACGGCGGCGAACACCACACCGCATTGCGTGTCTCGCGTGCGTCGCCGCGCCTGCTCGCGGTGCTGGCGGCGCTCACCGTAACGGGCTGGCTGCTGCTGGCAGCCTGGCTCCGTCAGACCGATGCCGCCCTTCCCGTGCTGGATGCGCTGCTCACCACGACCAGTCTCGCCGCACAGTGGATGATGACTCGGAAAATCCTGCAGAACTGGCTGGTCTGGATCGCGGTCGACATCGTTTACGTACCGATGTTCATCTCGCAGAAACTCTACGCGACTGCGATGTTGTACTTCGCTTTCCTCATCCTCGCCGTCATGGGATATCTCGAATGGCGTCGTAGCGTGCAGCACCGGACGCTGCCGACATGACCTCACCCCACGTCACCCGGATCGTCATCACCGGCTCGGAGTCGACCGGCAAGACGACACTCGCCCGCGACCTGGCCGCGCACTTCAACGCGATCTGGGTCGCCGAACAGGCACGCGGGTACGCCGAGCGAGCCGGGCGTCCGTTGAACGCCGAAGACGTTTCACCCATCGCAAGCGAACAGATCGCAGCCGAAGATGCGGCGCTCGCTGACGCTATTCGTCGCAACGTACGCTGGATGTTCCTCGACACCGACCTGCTCAGTACCGTGGTGTACGCCCGGCACTATTACGGCGTGTGTCCGGCATGGATCGAAGCCGAAGCGAAAGCACGACTCGGCGAGTTGTATCTCGTTGCCGACATCGACGTGCCCTGGGCGATGGACGACGTACGCGATCGACCGCAGTCCCGTGACACACTGCACCTGGAATTCCAGTCGGTCCTGGCCGAATTCGGCGCCCGCAAATGCCTGGTCCGCGGACTGGGCGATAGCCGCCTCGCCGCCGCGGTGCGCTGTATTTCGCGACTGGAAACGTAGGGAAG
>CBIHMX010000617.1:0-2335 GCA_966211115.1 uncultured Gemmatimonadaceae bacterium
CGTGAAGGGCGGCAAGATCGGCCTCTTCGGCGGCGCCGGCGTCGGCAAGACGGTCGTCATCCAGGAGCTGATCAACAACGTCGCCAAGGGCCACGGCGGCCGCTCGGTGTTCTGCGGCGTGGGTGAGCGGACGCGCGAAGGCAATGACCTCTACCTCGAGTTCAAGGAAGCGGGCATTCTCGGGCAGGTCGCCCTCATCTACGGACAGATGAACGAGCCGCCCGGCGCCCGCTTGCGCGTCGGTCTCGCCGGCCTGACGGTCGCCGAGTACTTCCGCGATCGCGAGAACGCCGACGTCCTGGTCTTCATCGACAACATCTTCCGTTTCACGCAGGCCGGTTCCGAGGTGTCCGCGTTGTTAGGCAGAATGCCCAGCGCCGTCGGCTACCAGCCCACGCTCGCCACCGAGATGGGCGACCTGCAGGAACGCATCACGTCCACCCGCAACGGCTCGATCACCTCGGTGCAGGCGATCTACGTCCCCGCCGACGACATCACCGACCCGGCGCCGGCCACCGCCTTCGCGCACCTCGACGCCACCGTCGTGCTCTCCCGCGCGATCACGGAGCTCGGCATCTATCCCGCCGTCGACCCACTCGCGTCGTCGTCGCGCATTCTCGACGCGCAGTACATCGGCGAGCGCCACTACCGCGTCGCGTCCGAGGTCCAGCGTATCCTGCAGCGCTACAAGGAACTCCAGGACATCATCGCCATCCTCGGCATGGACGAGTTGTCCGAGGACGACAAGATCGTCGTGGCCCGCGCCCGGCGTATCCAGCGCTTCATGTCGCAACCATTTGCCGTCGCCGAGCAGTTCACCGGCCGGGCCGGCCAGTATGTGAAGCTCGATGACACGGTTGCGTCGTTCGAGCGGCTCGTGGCTGGTGAGTTCGACCAGTATCCGGAACAGGCGTTCTTCATGTGCGGCGGCGCCGATGACATCATGCGCAACGCTGAAACGCTGGCCAAGGCGTAATCATGCTGAACGTGTCCGTCATCTCGCCCGAACGCGTGCTCTTCGAGGGGACCGTTGACCGCCTCGTGGCGCCCGCGTTCGATGGCGAGGTCGGCATCCTCCCCAAACACGCGCCGATGATGGCGCTCCTGGGGAAGGGTGAACTCCGGTTAGGCGAAGATGGCCGGGCCGGGAAGTTCAATATCGAGGGCGGGTTCCTGCAGGTGCTGAACGACACGGTCCGAGTCGTCACGGAGCGAGCGACTGCGTTGTAGAGCGTCGAGGGGTAGAGCTCGCACCCGTGGGAGCTTCGAAAAGACAAACCGCCAAGAACGCCAAGTGACGCCGAGGTCACGCCATGCTGACAGCCTCGCTGTGCATGCCTCCTCGATAAGTCGTCAGCGTCACCGCGCCGCGACCTGAGGTCGCGCCCCTTGGCGTTCTCGGCGTCCTTGGCGGTGAAAGCTGGCGCGGGTAATCACGCACCCAAATCGCGGCTACCTAAGGAGCTTGTGAACTGAGACGCGCGGCCCCTCATCTGTGAACTGCAAGGTCACGACGCGCGTGCCGCTCACGGAGAGGATCCCTTTCCCGGCGGGGTGACGGACCCGTGCCAGCGGCGTACCGTCGGAGCCCACAACTAGCCAGATACCGCCAGCCGGGTCCGTCGTGAACGCCCGCAACCAGATGTCGCCATCGGCAGAAGCAAGAACGCCGCGAAAAACAGGACTGAAGTCCGGGCGAGGTACCCGTTCCCATCGCTCTTCCGCCTCCGGCCTTCGATCGTTCTGGTAGTCGGCGAGATAGATGGTCTTTGCCCATTCCCAGTCCTCATCCGTCAATGCTTTCCGCTCATGACCGGTCCGGATGATCTGCTCGAGGCGAGTATCTGACCCGAACTGCCTGACGTCCCGCTGATCGGCCACGACGACGGTAATACGGTCCCCAGATGCCGCCACGAACGTTCGCCCGCCGAGCGGCAGGCCGATCGGCACGCCGTTATCGCCAAGCGAATACCATTCGAATGCCGTGACGTCGACAACGGTGTCCCTCGCACCGGACGCGCGAATGATCTCGATCGGGGTCGAGTCCCGCTGGACGCCAACGGGTCTCCTCGGCAAGCCACCGACGAATGTCGTCGAAACGAAGGATCCATCAGAAAGGCGGCCAATCGATCCTGCACGAGTGAACGGCAGCGGCGTGGTGCCGAGGAGATCTCCGGACGCCATAAATGTCGTTATGCGCTGTTGCCGCAGATCAAAGGCGTAGAGCGTGTCGCCCGACGTCAGCATGCCCGCGAGGAACTCAAACTCACCTGGGCCGCGGCCCTGTCGGCCAAAGGTTCGCAGGTGCTGGCCCGTCGAGTCGAAGATTCTGATG
>CBIHMX010000618.1:0-2330 GCA_966211115.1 uncultured Gemmatimonadaceae bacterium
TGCGCACCTTGGTGACGAGTTCGCGCCGACTCAGGCGCGCGCGATCCTCAAACGCCGCCGCCTGCCGCTCCCGGCGTTGCTCGATCCCCCGTTCCTTCGACCACCCGCGGGTACTGCTCATGACTGAAGACCAGGACGTCGTCCAGACGATCGTTGCGCTGGAGCGAAATGCACTCGAGCGGTGGGGAAGAGGCGATCCGTCCGGATTTCTCGAGATATCGGCCGAGGACGTGGTCTATTTCGACCCGTACCAGGAGCGGCGACTCAACGGCATCGCCGAGCTGCGAGAGCTGTACGAATTGATCCGCGGTCGGGTGCAGATCAATCATTTCGAAATGATCAACCCGTTGGTGCAATCGGCGGGTGAGATGGCCGTGCTGACCTTCAATTACGTGGCTGAAGGCGCTGGCGCGATCACCAGCCGCTGGAACTGCACGGAGGTGTTCCGGCGCGAGGGGGGCGCCTGGCGGATTATTCAGACCCACTGGTCATTCACGCAGCCGGATCTGCGCGAACCCGACCTGTGATCACGCACCAAACGACTACCAGGGGCGGTCAGTCCCGGTGAAGAGAGGTGCGGCGCATGAAAAGAGGCCGACCTCTGCTCTGTAGCCTGGGTGAGTTGCCCGCTGGACAACGTCTGCGCCATGGTGCATAGACCGGTTCGTGTATCGCCAGTACGAGCCTGGCGACCCCAACTACTCATAGAAACGAGGACGCATTCGTGCTCTTTCACATCACGCAGGTCCATACGCCGGAAACATGCCCGCGCGACGAAGGCGGGTCGAACTCGCTTTTCAACCCAAACGTTCCCGGGCTCAAGCTGATTGGCCGTTATGGCGCCAACGCGCAGCACACGCTGTTCTATATCGTGGAAGCGGCCGATGTGAACGCAATCCACAAGTTCCTGTGGCCCGGGTTCAAGTACTGCACGGCCACCGTTACGCCCGTGAGTGAGGTGCCCGTACCGAAGGACTGAGCCTCGGCCAGGGAGGCTCTCAGGTCGCAAAAAATCAACGTCGGGAGCGGACCTGGTCTGTTGCCCGACGTTCCGCTGGTCGGGTAAACTTCACGCGGCACGAGGGTCGGATCGGGGGCTGACCCTGGTCTGACCCTGTTCTGACCCCGCTTTGACCCCGACCAGTCGCCACCACGTGTCCCGTCCCATTCGCATTCTGATCGCCAAGCCCGGCCTCGACGGCCATGACCGGGGCGCGAAGGTTGTTGCCGCCGCCCTGAGGGATGCCGGGATGGAGGTCATCTACACGGGCCTGCACCAGACCCCCGAGATGATCGCGACCGCCGCCGTGCAGGAAGACGTCGACGCCATTGGTCTGTCGATCCTGAGCGGTGCGCACATGACGCTCTTTCCACGGGTCCGCGCATTGCTCCTGGAAGCCGGTCGCGACGACGTGCTGATCACCGGTGGCGGGATCATCCCGAAGGAAGACATGGATGCGTTGCGCGAACAGGGAATCGGCGAGCTGTTCGGGCCGGGCACACCGACGACTGCCCTGATCGAGTACATCCGCCAGTGGTTCGAAAGCCGGCAGCAGCAGCGCGCGTGACGTCCAGGCTGAGAGAGCTCAGCGCGCAGGTTCGCGAACTCGAGGATCGCGTCAGGCAGGGCGGTGGACCGGAACGCGCGGCGAAGCAGCACAAGCAGGGAAAGCTGACCGCACGGGAACGCGTCGGCCGCCTCTGCGACGAGGGGAGCCGCTTCCTCGAAATGGGCCTCCTCGTCGCCTACGATCAGTACGAAGGCGAAGCGCCGTCGGCTGGAGTGGTGACGGGCGTCGGCATCGTGCAGGGCCGGGACGTCGTGATCGTTGCCAACGACGCCACGGTGAAGGCAGGATCGTGGTGGCCCGAGACGATCCGGAAGATTTTGCGCGCACAGGAAATCGCGATGCGCTGCCGGGTGCCAATCATCTATCTCGTCGATTCGGCTGGCGTGAACCTGCCCTACCAGGGTGGCGTCTTCCCCGGCCAGTACGGCGCCGCGCGGATCTTCTTCTACAACTCCATCATGCGGCGCTACCTGCGGGTGCCGCAGCTCGCGGCGGTGATGGGGCAGTGCGTGGCGGGCGGCGCGTACCTTCCGGCGCTCTCCGACGTGATCGTGATGGTGAAGGGCTCCTCGTTCATGGGACTGGGCGGTCCGAACCTCGTGAAGGGGGCCACGGGCCAGGCGGTGGACGCCGAGTCGTTAGGCGGCGCGACGATGCATACCGAGGTGTCGGCGGTGGCGCATTACGCCGTCGACGATGACGACCAGTGCCTGCTGAAGCTCCGGGTGCTGGTGGATCGGCTGGGCATGGGGCCTGGGG
>CBIHMX010000619.1:0-2321 GCA_966211115.1 uncultured Gemmatimonadaceae bacterium
CCACGAGCCGTGAGCCGCTGGCGATGATCGTCAGGTGCGGTGCACCGCGAAGGAGTGCATCGGCCATCTGTGCCGCCTCATGGATCACGTGCTCGCAGTTATCGAGGACGATCAGAAAACGCTGTGGCCGAAGCGCGTCGACGATCGCATCGATCGTCGGTTTTCCCGACGATGGCGTGATATCAAGCAGGCCGGCGAGCGTGCTGGCGACATCGACACCGCTTGTCACCGGCGCGAGCTCGACCCAGAGTATGCGATCCGGCGACGTATGTGCCGCGGCAGACTCGGAGTCCCGAACGACGGCGGCCGCAACCTCGCGCACGAGGCGCGTCTTCCCGGCGCCACCCGCGCCGACCACCGAGACCAGACGCGACCAGTCGAGCGTTTCGCGAAGTGCCGCGACCTCGGCCGTCCGCCCGACGAATGAAGAAAGCGTCGTCGGGACGTTGTGCGCCAGCCGGTCGGTTGGCGCGTCGAGTCGGTCAGCGGGGCCGGTTCGGGGCATGGTCACGTAAGGGAAGGCGCCGGATTAAGCACTCGCGGCGGCGGCAAAACAAGGATTAAGCACCCCCACCTATCCTCTCCCGCGTGCCTCCGGATGGTGGCATCGGCGGTCAGCAGGCATGACACGCCGCTCACAGATCCCTTTCCCGTTCAGCGTTCATGACACGCTTCATTCCATCGGGCCCGATCCCGTTGTGGCGACGCACGATCGCCCGCGCGGCCGGCGCAGGTCTTCTGTCGGTCGCCCAGGTCAGTTGCGGAGGCGCGGACTCCGAAGGTCCGTCAGGCCCAGGAGAGGTCACGGTGGCCTCGGTGCGCATCGCTCCAATCGACGAACCCCTTGCCGTCGGAGCCGTGCACAGGTTGCAGGGAGCCGCGCTGTCGGCGACCGCGTCGCTACGGTAAGCGCGGCCGGCGTGCTGACCAGCCGTGCGGAAGGTACCGCCGGCATTCGCGCGTCGGCCGAGGGAAAGTTTTCGACCATCGAGGTGCGTATCGTGGCCCCCATCCCGACGATCCTGTCGCTGGAGCCCCATCAGATCACGGCCGGCTGGCCGGGGCCGTTCACCCTCACGATCACCGGAACCGGCTTTACACCGCGGTCGTCCGTCTCGTGGGATGGGATCGCCCGTGATACTCGTTATGCATCGGCCACCTCATTGCAGATCACCGTCGACCCGGTGGACGTGCGCGTCGCGCGCAGCGTCCCCGTCATCGTCGACTCGCCCGGGCCGGGTGGAGGGCGCGCGACGACGACGTTCGCCGTGAACGCCATTCCAGTGGCCCGCGTGTCGGTGCAATCGCCCTGGGGCTTTGCGTGGACCTGGCGGAATCACGCGTTGCCGCTGACGGCGATCGCCGAGGACCATCTGGGCCGCGAACTCGTCGATCGTCTGGCGACGTGGAGTGTCGCGAATCCAGATGTCGCCATGACGGTGCCGACGGGGGAACGCAGCGTGGCCGTCTACGGGACGATCGCGGGTGAGACGGATGTCGAGGCTACGGTGGATGGTGTTCGCGCGCAGCGCACCGTGCGCGTGCACGAGACGCCGGCTCTCGAAATCGTCTACGAAGCGGGCGAAGCCGACGACCGTCACCTCATGTTGTGGGACCTGACAACAGCCAACGCGCCACGGCGGCTGGCGACGCCGATGGTCGCGTTCTCGCCCGCACCCTCGCCGGATGGGCAGGAGATTGCCTTCGCCGGAGTCGAGAAAGGCGAGGGCCACGACGGCAACGTGGATGTCATCATCGTCACGCGCGACGGGCAGACACGGCGTATCGCTTCGACAGGTGCCTTCGAGGCTGATCCCGCGTGGTCGCCCGATGGAACCAGGCTGGCGTTCACGAGCGATCGCACCAACGGAGTGCTCAACGTCTTCGTCATCGAGCTCAAGTCGGGCACCGTGACGCGCCTGACCGACGCCAATCCGATCGGTGGCGCACCGGGGTCTGGCATGGCTGCACGCTTTCCGGCCTGGTCGCCAGACGGAAAACGAATCGCCTACACCACACAGGCGGCGACCGGCTCACAGCTCTGGGTGATGTCGGCAACCGGCGGCAACAAGCAGCAGTTGACGAACAGTCCGGACGCGAACGACCTGGAGCCCATGTGGTCGCCCGACGGTTCGGTGATCGCGTTCGCGCGCGTGTTCAATACGCCGCAGTCATCGCTGGTCATGACCGTCGATCCAGACGGGAGCAACGTGACCAACATCGGCGGTCGTGCGGTAAGCGTGGCGGCGACACCAGCATACTCTCCGGATGGACGCTGGCTCATCACCGCGCAGACGCGAGGAAGCGGCATGGGCGCGCTG
>CBIHMX010000620.1:0-2321 GCA_966211115.1 uncultured Gemmatimonadaceae bacterium
TACTCAAGCCGGGCGGCCGGTTGTACCTCAACACGCCGATGCCTAACGCGTTCTTCGACGTGCTGGACCGGGCTATCGCCCGGCATGTCAGCGAGGAGGCATCCACCTTCGTCCACGCGGTCTTCTCGCTGAATGACCCCGACGAGCTGTCGGCGCTGCTGTCCGACGCCGGGTTCACCGGCGTCGCAAGCCGCCCGCATCAGCGGAAGCTGCGGCTCCCGGCGACCATCGACTTCATGTGGCAATACATCTACTGCACGCCACTGATGTCAGTGCTGCCCCGATCAGGCAACGCCCAGACGGAAGCACTGGAGCGAGACGTTGCCGCTGGATGGGAGCCCTGGACGAAAGGCGACGGAATGACCGTTGACCAGTCCGTCCTGTACGGGAGCGCGCACCGGAAGTAGGCGCGCCGACGGCTCACCACCAGCCGATCTGCAGCTCGCTCCGGAGGCGCCACGGCATCGCCGGCTCCTCGCCGCCATCATTGATCGCCAGGGCGGCGAGGTCGGCGATGTCGCCACGCACGTCGTGCAGGACAGCCACGGGCGCCGTGCCGCCGTACGGGCGGCCGTGGATCCAGTTCGTCAGCACGATGACGAACAGGTCGCGCTCGGGATCGATCCACATGGACGTACCCGTGAATCCGGTGTGCCCGAACGCGCGCTCCGAGAGATAATGGCCGCAACTGCCGCCGCCGGAGCACGTCTCCCAGCCAAGGGCGCGCCACCCCTCACCGGGCCGCGTGAACTCCGCGATGGTGCTGTCGGCGAAAACCTTGCGGCCGGCGACCGCGCCGTGGTCGAGCATCACCTGGGCAAACACGGCCAGGTCTCCGGCCGTGGTAAAAAGCCCCGCGTGTCCGGCCACGCCGCCTAACGCACGGGCGCTCCGGTCATGGACTTCACCCCGCGCCAATGGAGCTTCGGTCGGCGCGATGCGAGTGCGCAGCGGTGGACCGGGCCGGAACATCGTCGAGTTCATACCCAGCGGGTCGTACACCGACCGCCGGAGGAAACGGTCCAGCGGCTGCTGGCTGGCTCGTTCGACCACGAAGCCAAGGACATCGAGCCCGAGATCCGAATATTCGCTGCGCGAGCCCGCCTGCCTGACGAGTGGAGTCGAGAGCACGAGCTGGCGCGCCGCGGCCGAACCGGATCCCTTGCGCGTCAGGACGCGTCCCGCGGGAAGGCCGGACTGGTGCCTGAGCAGGTCGCGAAGCGTGACGTCATTCTTTCCCTTGCCGCGGAAGGCCGGCAGCGATCGCCTGACGCGATCGTCCACGCGCAATTTCCCGCGATCGACGAGTACCATCGTGGCCGCGGTCGTGGCCACCACCTTCGTCAGCGAGGCGACATCGTACATCGTCCGCTCGGCGTCGACCGGCGTGTCGGTCTTCCAGTCGAGTGTCCCGTACCCCCGCTCCCAGACAATCGCGCCGTGTCGCCCGACGATGACCGCGCCACCCGGGAATCCGCCCGCCGCAATGCCACGGCGCATGACGTCATCGATCAATGCCAGGCGTTCCGCCGACATGCCTGACGATTCCGGCGCCACGTGCGGGATCCGCGCGTGCCCGTTCGCCGGCGCTCCGGTGCCCCGAGCCGTCGAATCAGCCGAGCTGATTCCAGCGGCCGGAGAGCCGAAGAGTGCGGTCGAGAGGACGATCAGACGGAGAAGCATCTCCGATGAGGACGAACGGCAGAGGGTCTGGTTGCGCGAAATGGACTCGTCAGCCTAAGCCAGTTGTGCGACTTCTCACATCAGGCGTTCACTGAACAAAGTGGTGGGGCGACGAGGGGCACGTCACTCGCCCAGCGGTTTCACGCGAACCGCTGTTCCATAGCAGAGCACTTCGGTCACGCCCCGCATGATTTCGTTCGCGTCATAGCGGATGCCGATGACCGCGTCGGCGCCGGCCAGGTCGGCCTGGTGCAACATGGTGTCAAATGCCTGCTGGCGGGTTCGCTCGGCGAGTTCGGTGAAGAGCGAGATATTCCCACCCACCAGGGTCTGGAGGCCGGCGCCGAGCGTGCCAACAACAGAGCGGGATCGAACGACCACCCCGCGCACCACACCCAGACACTCCACGATCTGGAACCCTGGCAGGTCGAAGCCTGTCGTCGTCGCCTTGTGGGGAATTTCGGAGACCTGCGAGTGGATGATGGAAGGCATGACTCTCGTTGGACGGGGTTGACCAGCGCCTGCAAACCTGTGTGCGCAAAGGACGAAATGAAACTACGCGGCGACTATCGCATCATCCCTTCACGACATCGTTGATTCGACCCGCAGTTCCTCGATCGTCCGAAGCAGTGTCTTGA
>CBIHMX010000621.1:0-2318 GCA_966211115.1 uncultured Gemmatimonadaceae bacterium
GCTGTCGATCGAAGCGGTCTTCCCGCGAAAGCGTCCGACTGCGTCCCTGGACAAGACGTCCAGCTCCCGAACCTGCTTCAACTGTTCGATCAACGTTTCCGTCAGGCCCTCGGCGAGATACGCGAGCTTCCCGTCCGTCCGATCGTCGAAGTACAGCACCGCAATTTTCTTCTCGCTGATCGCGGTTGATGGGGCGCTCGGCGTGTTTCCGGATTTCATGGCGATCGCCAGTGCGGCGGCCCCGGCCACCACGGTGGCGAGCGCCGACCCCAGTACCAACGGCCGCCTCCAGAATGGCGTCGCCGGGGGCAACGCGTCGGAGGTCGGGTACTGCGGGATGGCCGCGCCCGTCGGCACGCGATGGCGCGCGGTATGCCGCCCGGTGATCCGCCGCGTCGCTGTCGCGCCTAACGGTGTCCCGAGGATCTCGCAGAAATCGGCGGCCGTCCTCGGCCGGTCGGCGGCCGCCTTCTCCAGTGCGGCGAAGATCGCTTCCTCGACTTCCTCCGGCACCGATGGGCGAACGATCCGGATACTGGGGACCATCTCCATGGCGTGCTTGGCCATGATCGCCATCGCGTTAGGCCCGGTGAACGGCGGCTCCCCGGCCAGCATCTCGTACAGCATGCAGCCCAGGCTGTAGATGTCTGCCGTCGGACCGACCGATTCGCCCGTCGACTGCTCGGGGCTCATGTAGACGGGCGTCCCGATCGCCATGCCGGTCTGCGTCAGCTTGCTCTGGCCAGCCTCGGTTCGCGCGCGCGCGATCCCGAAATCGGCGACCAGCGCGTGCCCGTTCGACATCATCACGTTTTCCGGCTTGATGTCGCGATGGACGATGTTCTGCTCGTGGGCGTAGCCGAGGGCGTCGGCGACTTCGAGCGTGATCTGCAGCGCTTCATCGACCGAGAGCTGCTTGTCGCGGTCCAGCCGGTCGCGAACCGACTCACCCTCGATGAACGGCATGACGTAGTACAGCAGACCGTCCGCCTGGCCCGAGTCGTACATCCCCAGGATGTGCGGGTGCTGCAGCTTGGCCGCGAGCTTGATCTCGCGCTCGAAACGTTCCGCGCCAATGGTGGCCGCCAGATCGGGGTGCAGGACCTTGATGGCGACGCGCCGCTCGTGGCGCACGTCGGTCGCGAGGAACACGGTCGCCATGCCGCCGCGACCGAGCTCGCGCTCGACCGTGTACCGGTCGGCAATTGCTGACTGCAATTGATCGAGGATCACTCGTCAGGGCCCGCTGACATGAGCTACCAATATGGGACCTGCTCCAGCCCGGTACCAGCGTGAAGATGGATGAGGAGTAAACCGTAAACGCTTTCTGTATGGTGCGTTGTGTCCGGCGCCAGCGGCGAGCTACCGCACGTACTTCCAGTCCCGGATTTGCCCTTCGGCCATCCACTCGACAGCGTCGGCCACCCGGCGCTTCCGCGTCTCATCGCGCTTGGCTTCCGTAATCCACTCGATGTACTCCCGCTGATGGGACGGAATCTTCGTCTCGTAGGCAGCACGGGCGGGCGCGTTGTTCCGCAGGGCGGCCAGGAGGTCAGCGGGGGCGCGCACGGAGCGCGACCGGTCAGGCGTGGCACGCTTTGCCGGCTTGACGCCAGCTTCATTCAGTCGGGCCGCTTCGCGCACGAGCCGGAGGAACGCTGTTCGCGCGGGCAGGTCCTTGACCGAGGTAATCCGGCCGAACTGTGAGCCCGTCGTCGAGGGAGAGCGGTCGCCATTCATCAACTCTTCCTTGGAGAACCCGAAAGCGCAGTGTGCCTTGAACGACGCCATGCTGCAAAGCACCCCGTGATGCACGAAATGGGGGAAGCTCCACTTCATCGTTTCCTGCACCTCCGGGCAGCCATCATGCACCATCGCGCGAATGCGCTTCAGGATCGGCTTGGCGAAAGCCTGGGACCTCGCGATGTACTCATCGACTCGCGGATCCTGATTTTTCATGGTAAGCCACCTCCTCATGGCCTTGCCGAAGCGCCAGCTGGTTTCGATGAAGAAACTATGCCCGCCGGCGCGCGCATTCCAGACATGAAAACAGGCGGGGCGACCCGGATGGGCCGCCCCGCCTGCTCATGACCGCGTGAACGCTACTTTCGATTCACCACGGCAGAAGCGCCGGAGCGCGTCTTGAGGATGATCTCGCACACGTCAGCACCACAGGCGGTGAACTGAACGGATCCCGTCTGCACGAGCACTTCCGGCCCGTTTGGAACAGACATGCCTTCTAGGGTGGTCGACAGGGGCTGGAACGGATCCACTTCATCGCGCGGACCACTGACGTTGTCGCCGCCGAGTCCACGACC
>CBIHMX010000622.1:0-2317 GCA_966211115.1 uncultured Gemmatimonadaceae bacterium
GTAGACGCGCCGGGCTACGGCCGCAATCGCGCTGCGCGGCACGAACTCCCTCAGGAACACGACGCCCCGGCGCCATCCGTCAGCTGCTCGCCGTCGCACGTAGAACCGCAGGTTCACTTCCTCGAAACTGCGGTGACCCGGAAGCGACCACCCTCGCACCTGCGTTTGCAGGAACAGAAATCCTACCACGCTCAGGTAGACAGTGCCGTCGTACGAATCCAGCTCGGTCCCGGCGGGTACGTGCTGAAGTAAAAGAGCTGGATCGACGGCGAAGTTGGCCATGAGGAGATATCGCCACTCCGCGGTCAGAAAAGGCGTCAGGATGGTACTCCCCTGGATGTTTGCCGGTTGTATCAATTGACGAACTCGGCTTCACCCTGTCCAGCGGGCACGTTAGGTCACGCTGGATCGCGAACTCGGCCGCAGGCTGTGTGCCCACCTTGCGCTATTGCCAGGCGCCGTCAAGTGTCATAGGCCGGAGAAACATTCAACAAGAGGTCCCATGCTACGTTCAGCACCATTTGGCCGGATCACTCTGGGCATCGCCTTGTTCATGCTGAGCGGATGCGCCACCGGAGAGACCGAACGCAACGATTGGCCTTCCTACAATCGTACGCTCGACGGGCAACGTTACTCGCCGCTCGCAGAGATCACACCGGCCAACGTCGCGCAGCTCCAGCCGGTGTGCGAACTGGGACTTGGCGAGGAAGGAGGATTCCAGACCGGACCGGTCGTCATCGAAGACACGATGTTCGTGACGACGGCGCACACCACCGTCGCGATGAACGCAACGACATGCGCATCGATCTGGCGAAAGATCGACCACGCCGAACCAGACGATCCATTTCCGATCAACCGCGGCGTAGCGTACATGAATGGCCGCGTCTTTCGCGGCATGCCCGGCGGACGCCTTGCGGCACTCGATTCACGCACAGGCGAACAGGTGTGGTCGGTGAAGGTTGCCAACGGCAGCATGGGCGAATTCCTCAGCAGCGCACCCATCGCATGGGACGGCATGGTGTTCATCGGCCTCGCTGGCGGCGACTGGGGGATTCGCGGCGCGATGTTCGGCTTCGACGCTGCCACCGGGAACCAGGTGTGGAAGTTCTACACCGTCCCCATGGGGAATGAGCGCGGCGCCGATACCTGGCACCGTCCTGAAACGGCGCTGCGCGGCGGAGGCGCGATGTGGACGACCTATTCGCTCGACGCCGCCAATGGTGAACTCTTCGTTCCTGTCGGCAATCCGGCGCCAGATCTCGATCCAGCGGTGCGGCCGGGTGACAACCTGTTCACGAACTCGGTGATTGTGCTTGATGCGAAAACGGGTGCGCTCAAGTGGTGGTATCAGGCCGTGGCGAACGACGGTTACGATTGGGACATGAGCGCTGCGCCCGCGTTGTATCGCACTGCAGATGGCGCCGATCGCGTCGCCATTGCCGGCAAGGAAGGCATGCTTGCCAGTGTCGACCGCAACACGCACGAAGTCGCATTCAAGATTCCGATCACCACCATCCTTAACGCCGACAAGGACCCGACACCGGAGGGGATTCGCGCCTGCCCCGGCGTGCTCGGCGGCGTCGAATGGAATGGACCTGCGTTCGATCCAGCCAGTGGAACGATCTATGTCGGATCAGTCGACTGGTGCGCGACATTCAATACCGGCGAGTACGAGTACGTTCAGGGCCAGATCTATATGGGCACCGGCTACAAGCCTGATTCCACGGAGGCAGCCACGGGATGGGTTCACGCCGTCGACGGCGCGACCGGCAACATCAAGTGGAAGTACAAAGCGGATCGGCCCATCATTGCCGGCATGACGCCAACCGCCGGGGGCGTGCTGTTCACCGGTGATGTCGATGGAACATTCTACGCGTTCGACATGGCTACTGGGTCGGTGCTGCTTCGCAAGAACGTGGGAGGAAGCATCGCCGGCGGTATCGTGACGTATGCGGTGAACGGGAAGCAATACGTCGCGACGACCGCCGGAAACGTTTCGCGCGGCACCTTCGACACGAAGGGCAGTCCGCGAATGATCGTGATGGCACTCGAACCAGCGGCAACCGCTACGCGCGACACGCTGGCCGAAATCAATGGACGCGGGCTCGTTTCAACGCAGACAGCTATCGAGCATGGCGAGCAGATCTTCGGCCAGTTCTGTTCGGCATGTCATGGCGCAAAGGGCGAACATCAGCCGTCCCTGAAGAGTGAGCGCGCCCGTCGCCTCGAACGCCGCCACGCCCGCCACGGCCAGGCCCACGGCCAGGCCCCACTCCAGCCGGCGCTCGGGCCTCGCCTCTCCGGCCTCGGTGAAGAG
>CBIHMX010000623.1:0-2313 GCA_966211115.1 uncultured Gemmatimonadaceae bacterium
CCGTTACCACCGTTGCCACCATCGCCGCCGTTGGAACCGTCGCCGGGGTCGCCATTCGGGTGCTGCGACGTCTCGTTGAAAACGATGCCGCCGTTGCCCAGACCAAAGAGCCCGGTGCCGGACTCACGCCGGATCCGGATGCGGGAAACGTCGCCCTCCCAATTCGCCAGGATGAAGATGTCGTTCCCGTGTGCCGTGAATGCGCTGCTGTGGAGGACCTGGTCGCCGTCCATGAGGTCCAGGTAGAACGTTCCGGATCCGGAGAAATACAATCCGTTGAACGCGACCGGACCGTTAACGAACGACCAGTCGATTGTGCCGGTTGAATGGGCGGTCGTGAGAAACCCATTCAGGTTCGCAGAACCATCGGACTTGCAGGTGACGCCGGAAGCGAGGGCGAGCCACGCGGTGTATGAGCTGAGCGGAGTTGCGGCGCAAATGCCGCGATACTGCTCGTTCACTGTGACCCGCTGTGCCGACGCTAGAGTCGGAACGATGCCGAGTGTAGCCGCAAGAGCCAGCAGCTGGTGCAACCTCATTCTTGCTCCGGAAATGGCGTAGGCTGGCTTCCGTGAACGGAAGTCCGCGCCACCTTCCAATGCATTGTTCAGGCCACTGACTCAAGGTCCGTTCGATTCGGCATAACCGCTTTCGCGACAACAAATTGCGCTGGTAGCCGCATAACGATTCACACTGGCTTTTACGGTTGTGTGCGCTTGCGCAACGTTAACCGTGTGCGGCTCGGTAACAGTTGCGACCGCCGGCGTAACAATGGCCGGATAGCTAGGCTGCAGCCACCGGCAAGACTCGGGGAACGCGATCGATTACGGCACCCCCAATGACCTTCGAGCCGACGTACAGGACGAGGGACTGGCCCGGCGAAACGGCCGAAATGGGATTTTCGGACACCAGTTCGATGGTGTCATTCGACAGCGCGACGATCGTAGCCACTTCAGCGGGCGAGCGATGCCGGATTTGGGCCTGCACCACGTCTCCCGGCGCGAGGGGTTCGGAAAGCCAGTTCAACTCCGCAGCGCGGATGGTCCTCGCCTTCAACCCCTCCCGTGGTCCAATGACCACCGACCGACTGTCGGGATCGATCTCCAGGACGAACATCGGCTCTCCGTATCCGCCCGGGAGTCCACGACGCTGGCCGATGGTAAATCGTGCGAATCCATCGTGTGTGCCGACGACGCGACCGTTCAGCACCAACGGTCCGGGCTGGAGTGAAGGATCGTTGTCACCCAGGCGGCTGGCGATCACGCGAACAAGATTTCCGTCTGGAACGAAGCAGATATCCTGGCTTTCCGGCTTGGCCGCGACGACTTCCAGGCCGAGCTCCGCGGCTCGGCGGCGCGTCTCCGGCTTCGACAGGGCACCGACGGGAAGGTGGAGCCTCGACAGAATTTCGCGACGGAGTCCCCAGAGGAAATACGACTGGTCCTTTGCCGGATCGAGCCCGCGATGGAGCTCGCCGCCGATGACCCGCGCGTAATGTCCCGTGGCCACGAAGTCTGCCTCGATCGCGTCAGCCTTGCCGACGAGATCGCGAAACTTCGTGAACGTGTTGCAGCGGACGCAGGGGATGGGTGTGCGGCCCCGGGCATACTCCCGGACGAAATCGTCGACCACGTCCCGGCCGAATGCCTTCTCGAGGTTCAGGACATAGTGCGGGATGCCTAACGTGTCGCACACGCGCCGGGCGTCGTTCACGGAATCCAGGCTGCAGCAGGGCCGGTCGGGCAGCTCGGTCCCGTGGCAGGTGAGCTTCATCGTCGCGCCGACGACGTCGAAGCCCTGCTCGACGAGGAGTGCCGCGGCGACCGACGAGTCGACCCCGCCGGACATGGCCACCAGGACGCGCGACATGGTGGCGGTCAGTCCGTCGCGAGTCCCGACAGCCGCCGCGCCTTCGCGATCAGCGCCGGGAACAGCTCGGCCACTCGCGTCATCTGTGCCTCGGTCGTCAGGCTGCCAAGGCTGAACCGGATCGACGCCACCGCGAGTTCGTGCGGCACGCCGCAGGCGGTGAGCACGTGGGAGGGATCGATGCTTCCGCTCTGGCACGCCGAGCCGGCCGAACACGCGACGCCCTGCAGGTCGAGCGCCATGAGCATTGACTCACTGTCGGTGCCCGGCACGGAGATATTGAGCACATGCGGCGCGCGGAGGGCGCCACGGCCATGAATGACGGCGTCGGGAATCTTGGCGATCAACGCGGCTTCGAGCCCGTCGCGCAGGCGCTCGAGGCGCGCGCATTCGGCCTCGCGTTCGGCAACCGCCAGTTCCACCGCACGGGCAAACCCGACGGAC
>CBIHMX010000624.1:0-2308 GCA_966211115.1 uncultured Gemmatimonadaceae bacterium
GCGATGTTCGAGGAGCGTCACGACGCGCAGGCTCTCGGCCGGTCCGGCCGCCTGGTCACCGCCCTCGAACAGTTGCGTGACGAAATGGCGGATGCGGCCCGTGCGGGCAGCTTCAGCGACGGCGAGATCCCGCGCCCTCGTCAGTCGCACGGTATAGAAGACGTTCAGCACCACGATGACGAGCACCACCGCCGCCGTCGCGGCCACCAGGGTCCTGTTCCGCCTGACGAATCGCGAGGTACGGTAGGAAACTGAATCGGGCTGGGCGTCCAGTGGTTCGCCGGCGAGGAAGTGGTCGATGTCGCGAATGAGCGCGTCGACTGAGGCGTAGCGCCGCGCGGGCTCCTTGTGCATCGCCTTGGCGCACAGCACGTCCAGGTCGTTCCAGCCGGACCGATCCGCCTGCACGGTGATCGCGGCACCGGCGCGCGCCGCCACCGACACCCGGGCCGGTTCGGCCTCGAGGATGAGGTGCTCCATGTCGCCAGCGGTGGACGCCGCGTGCGGGAGCCGGCCGGAGACGATCTCGTACAGCACCACGCCTAACGCGTACACGTCGGTGTAGACCCCCACCGGTCCACCGCGAACCTGCTCGGGCGCGGCGTATCCGGGCGTCATCATCCGGAGGCCGGTCTGCGTGCGGTCACCCTCACCGAGTTGCTCGAGTTGCTTGGCGATGCCGAAGTCCAGCAGCTTCACCGTTCCATCGTCCGCGACCAGGATGTTCGACGGCTTGACGTCCCGGTGCACGACCAGGTGCTGGTGGGCGTGGACGACCGCTTCGCAGACCGTGCGAAACAGGAGCAGTCGATCCCGCAGGCCGAGTCCGCGCGCCTGACAGGCCTCGGTGAGCGCTACGCCTTCGACGTGCTCCATCACGATCCAGGGCGTGCCGTCGTCCAGCGTGCCGGCATCGAGGAGCCGCGCGATGGCGGGATGGTTGAGCTGCGCCAGCAGCCGCTGCTCGGCCGCGAAGCGTTCCCGTCGGCCGGGAGAAACCCACGCGTCGCGCAGGACCTTGACGGCGGCGGTGGAGTGGAGGTCGTCCCGTTCGGCGAGGTACACCACGCCGTTTCCCCCTTCGCCTAACAAGCGCACGATGCGGTACGGTCCGATCCGCCGGCCAATGGCGCTCCCGGTGCGGTCGAGCAGATCGTCGGCCAGGCTGATGGAGTCCCGGTCCAGGACCGACGTCGAGCCCTCGTCAGCCGCCAGCATGTCCATGACGCGATCGACCAGCGACTGGTCGCCGCCGGCTTCGGCGTCGAGGTACGATCGCCACTGCGCCCGCGGCCTGTCCGCCGCGGCATGGAACAGTTCCTGGAGCCGTGCCCAGCGATCGCCGGTCAGCATCGGTCAGCCGCGCAACTCCGACGACAGCCACGCCTTCGCGGCACGCCAGTCGCGAAGCACCGTCGCTTCCGAGACCTGCAGCAGCTGGGCGGTTTCAGCGACGTCGAGTCCGCCGAAGAACCGGCTTTCCACCATCACCGCCTGTCGCGCATTGACGCGGGCGAGGTCGTCGAGCGCGGCATCAAGCAGCAGGAGCTCGTCGGCTGAGGTGGACGGGTGGAAGGCGTTTTCGTCGAACGTCACCATCGCCACGTCGCCACCACGCTTTTCCGCCTTCCGCCGGCGCGCAGCTTCGACGAGCACCTGACGCATGGCGCGAGCCGCTATTCGCTTGAAGTGGAGGCGCGACGCCGGCGCGATCGACAGCGAGTTCGCGAGCTTGAGCCACGCTTCATGCACGAGCGCTGTCGGCGTGAGTGTCGCGCCCGGATCATCCTGCCGGATCGTCGCCGCGAGGCGTCGCAACTCTTCGTACGTGGCGACGAACAACCGGTCGAGCTTTCCGCGATCGCCCGCGAATGGTCCGAGCTCTGAATCGTCGAAGGGAACGCTGTGCGCGTCAGGGGACATGTGAATGCAGTGGCGTGGACCTGGCGACTGCCGCCTCAGTCGCGGAAACCGCACCGTCGTTTGGACGCGATCCCGGGATAGCCTATCACTTGGATCGGGGAGGAAGCAAATCGACCACAACAGGAACAGGCTCGCCTGATCCCCTCATTGCAACCGCCGGACACCGACAGTGGTCCACCGCGACGCCGTTTTCGCGCGACATGGTGTCGCATGTTATGCATTACCAGCGGTGCGGGCCCCCTCGCCGCGGGCGTGCGCACGTCGGCCGGAGCATTCCTCTTCACCATCTCGCTTTCAGCCGTGCTCGCAGCCCAGGGCGCTGGCCGCGTGACGGGGCTCGTGACTGACTCTTTGAGTGACCGGCCCATGAGTGACGTCCAGGTTG
>CBIHMX010000625.1:0-2305 GCA_966211115.1 uncultured Gemmatimonadaceae bacterium
GGCTTCGGCCGGCGCGGCTTCATCGGCCAGGCGCAGGTCGGCATCGTCGCTGCGAACCATCCGGTCCGCCGCCAGCGCCACACCGTCGATCAGGCCTGTCCCCGCGTCATACGATTCCGCGGGGGCCGGCGGACGCGAACCAGGTGTGGATGGCGCGCCAGTGGTGCGATGCATTCCCGGTGTGGACGTCGCCCGATAGACGAACAACATGCGCTGCACGACGGTAATCCACGCCGTCACGGTGAGCAGTACGCAGATGCTCATCAATATCCAGCCGTCGAACGCCAGGCTGAAAAACGCCTGGGGCGCCGACAAGAGGATGATTCGATCCGGCCGCGGCAGCATGCCTACCTGGGCGTCGATACCGAGACCCTCGGCACGAGCCCTCGTATAGGAAGTGAGGAACGACCCCAGGATCCCGAGCAGCAACACGGAAACCATGGGAGTCGACATGTAATCGGGGATTGCGTGGTGAACCCCATTCCGGGCGAAAAACAGCGTCAGTCCGCCGAGCACGGCTCCGTCCGCCACGCGGTCCAGCGTCGAGTCATAAAAGGCGCCGAACGCCGAACTCTTCCCCGACTTTCGTGCGACGGCTCCATCCATGAGGTCGCAGATCGCGCTCAGACCCACGATCCAGCCCGCCAGCATGATGTGGCCGCGCGCGTAAAACCCGCCGCCAATGATGGTCGCGACCGTTCCAAACGTTGTTATGGCGTTTGGACTAACCCCTTTCCTCACAAGCAAATCGACGACCGGCGCCAACAGGCGCAGGAAGCCGGATTTGGCAAATTCGGAAAGGGCCATGTAGCGTTTGGGAATCGAAAAGCAGTAAGGCGAGACAGGGCGACGGCAAGGCGGTCTAACCGTCTCGGAATCCTGCAATTACAGAACGCATGAAACTATGCCATCCCAGAGAGGCCCACAACGGCGCTTCCGGTGAGGTTCAAGCCGTACGGAGCCGCCGTCCCCGGAGTTCCGCCGGCTCCGGAAGTTCTGACCGGAATAGCGTTTGACCTTGCAGCAAAGCCATCACGGCTCTTGTCTTCGACGAATGCGGCGCCGCTTACCATCCTGGCTAACTGGCCTCTTGATCGCCGGTTGCTCTCGGTTACCGCCGAGCGATTTCGCCCCCGTACCAGCGACCGGCTGGAGTACACGAGCGGCTGACTCGGTTTCGTCGATCCTGCAGGCGGGAGTCAGCGATTCGGCGTTTCCCGGCGCTTTTGCCGTGGTCGGCAACAAAGACAGCGTGGTTTTCACGGCATCGGCTGGCCGCATCGACTGGGGGCCATCAGGCGCGCCAACCGAAACCACACTCTGGGACATGGCTTCGCTGACCAAGGTCATTGGACTGACCACGGCGATGATGCTGCTGGTGGAGTCGGGGCAGGTCGATCTCGAGGCGCCGGTCCAGCGTTACATCGCCGAGTTCAGCGGTCCTGGCAAGGAGGTAGTCACCCTCCGGCACCTGCTCACGCACTCGAGCGGACTGCCGGCCTGGCGGCCGCTGTACAAGGAAGCGGACGGGCCGGCCGCGGCGCTGGCGCTTGCCATCGCGACGCCGCTCGACACGACGCCCGGCCTGCGGATGGTCTACAGCGACCTGGGCGCGATCATCCTTGGCGAAGTCGTGGCGCGGATCAGCGGGCAGCCATTCGACGTGTTCCTGCGGGAGCGGGTGTTCGAGCCGCTGGGGATGAGCGAGACGATGTTCCGGCCGCCCGTTTCGCTGCGCGACCGGATCGCGCCGACCGAGATCGACCCCTGGCGGCAGCGGCACCTGCGCGGCGAGGTGCACGACGAGAACGCCTTCGCGTTAGGCGGCGTGTCGGCGCACGCGGGGCTGTTCAGCACCGGCCGCGACCTGGCAAGGATCGCCCGCATGTTCCTCGGCGGCGGCATGCTGGATGGCCGCCGGTTCCTGTCCACGGCCACGATCGACCGGTTCACCGCCGTCCAGGACTCGGCCCTGTCGCACCGGGCGCTCGGCTGGGAAACGCCTAACGGGACGAACTCCGGCGGGCACTACATGTCGCGGCGGTCGTTCGGCCATACCGGCTTTACCGGCACGTCGTTCTGGGTTGACCGCGACCGTGGTCTTTTCGTCATCCTGCTGACGAACCGGGTGAATCCGACTCGTGAGCGACGGCAAATCGGAGCCATACGAATCGCCGTTGCTGATGCCGTAATGGGCTTGGCGAAGTAAAGCGGGGCACGGGGCTCGGGGCATGGGCCTGATGGGCATTTTCACGCCTCTCTTCACGCCTCTCTTCACGCCTCTCTTCACGCCCCTCTTCACGCC
>CBIHMX010000626.1:0-2296 GCA_966211115.1 uncultured Gemmatimonadaceae bacterium
GGATTCCACGATGGGCTGATCAATGGTTCCCCCGATGGCACGCGCATTCCCCTCGGCCGCGGGAACAGTGACGACCAGAATGCGTCGCCGGCATTCGTGGGCCGGGTCGCCTGGAGCCCGGCCACCGGATACGAAATCGGGCTGTCCACGCATCACGGGGCGTGGAACGTGTTCACGCTAGACGGCGAGCAGGTGGACGACCGGCGCGACCTCACGTTAGGCGTCGTGGATGGCGAGCTGACCGTCGCCGGGGTGCGCCTGACCGGGGAGGCGGCCCTGGCCCGGGCCGACATTCCGCCCGGGCTCCGCGGCACGTATGCGTCGCGGCAGGCCGGCTTCTTCGTGGACCTGGCCCGTGATCTTGGCGCGGGATGGATCCGCACGGCGCCCGGCAGCGTGTTCACGCTCAAGGCGCGCGTGGATGCGATCGATTTTGACACCGAGGCGGTCGGCCAGCACGTGCGCCAGGCCGGCGCCGGCATCAACTTCCGTCCGACCAGCGAATCGGTCATCAAGACGGAACTCGTGCGAGGTTGGAGCTACGACCAGTTCAACAACCGCAGCGATTTCGTCAGGCTCCTCGCTTCCTTCGCCACCTACTTCTGAGCGCCACGCTTTCTGTCTGGGACGCCGCCGGCGCCCCGTCACGTCCACGCCTCACTGGCCAGGTCGCAGCCGATGCCTGCGTGGTGGGACTCGGCGGCAGCGGTCTGGCGGCGATCGATGAATGCCTCACCGCAGGTATGTCGGTGGTCGGGGTCGACGCGGCGACGATCGGAGGAGCCGCCGCGGGCCGGAACGGTGGATTGCTGCGCGCCGGCACGTCCCTCTTCCACCACGACGCGGTGCGCCAGTACGGCGAACGGGCATCGCGCATGTACGCCGCCACCGTGGCCGAACGCGAGCGCCTCATTCACCGGTTTCCGAGAATCGTGCGGCGCTGTGGCTACCTCCGGCTGGCCGGCGACGCCTCGGAAGAGCGTGATTGTCGCGAACAGTTGCGGGCATTGCGGGCGGACGGGTGGCCAGCCGAATGGTATGAAGGCCCGTTAGGCGCCGGCCTGCTGGTCCCGGATGACGCGGCGGTGGATCCGTTGGCGCGCTGCCGTGCCGAAGCCGCGCTGGCGGCGGCCGGTGGCGCGACGTTGTTCGAGCATTCGGCGGTCGTGCGCCTGGCGAGGGGCGTGGTGGAGACGACCGAGGGCATGGTGAAGTGCCGGGTGGTGATCGTTGCCGTTGACGGTGCACTCGCTGCTCTCCTTCCGGAACTCGAAGGCCGGGTCTGGCCAACCCGGCTGCAGATGATGGCGACCGGTCCGCATGCAGCCGGCCTTCTTCCGCATGCCATCAGCACGCGATGGGGCTGGGACTATGCTCAGCAACTGCCGGATGGCACGATTGCCTTCGGTGGTTGCCGTGACGTGGGGGGTTCCGCCGAGCGAACGAGCGATACGAACCCGACGACGGTCGTGCAGGCAGCGCTCGACGCGCGCTTCGCCGCTGTGACCGGTCAGTCGCCTGACGTGACGCACCGGTGGGCCGCCACCGCCGGCTATACGGCCGACGGTCTTCCGATTGTTGAGGAAGTTCGTCCCGGCATCTGGGCAACCGGCGGCTACTCGGGAACCGGAAACCTGTTCGGCGCCGCCTGTGCGCGCGAAGCCGTGCGTGCGGTGAAGGGGTGAGGTCGTGAGGTCGTGAGGTCGTGAGGTCGCTTTATGCACACCGAGACAGGAGCCGTGCTCCGTGCTCCGTGTCCCGAAAACTAGAACTCGATCTGCGCCCCCAGCTCCACCACGCGATTCGGCGGAATGCCGAAGTACTGTGTCGCTGACCGTGCGTTTCGGGACATGATCGCGAAGACCCGTTTCCGCCAACTGCTCATCCCGCTGCTCCCGATCGGGATGAGCTGCTCCCGGCCCAGGTAGTAGGTGGTTTCCATGCGCCGCGTGCGCACCCCGGCTTCGGCGCAGCGGGCGCGGATCTCTTCGACGTTAGGCGTCTGGAGGAAGCCGTAATACGCCTTGACGCGATAGATGCCGTGTGTCAGGTCCTCGACCACGAGTCGTTCCGACGCCGGCACTTCGGGTTGGGCCTTCACGATGACCGACAGCAGCAGCACCTGGTTGTGCAGCACCTTGTTGTGCTTGAGGTGGTGCAGCAGGACGACGGGCGTTCCTTCCGCGTCGGAGGTCATGAACACCGCGGTGCCCGGCACCCGAACGATCTTCGATCGCTCGAGGCTTTCGATCAGCTCCGACACGGGCAACGAGCGCTCGGCCATGATCGCGCGCAG
>CBIHMX010000627.1:0-2295 GCA_966211115.1 uncultured Gemmatimonadaceae bacterium
GGCCAACGTAGCCGGGATCCACGTCAGCGTCTGGATCAACGACGTCCTGAGGGCGGGCCCGAGCGCGACCTGCTCCGCGCCCTGCAACGTGGCGCCGAGCGAACTCTGCGCGCCTAACACAAAGCCTGCTGCCGCCCACGTCGCGCAAACGACGAGCACCAGCCGCGCGGTCAGGCGCGGCCGCGCGTCCAGGCCGGGAATGTCGCTGCTGCTGTCGATGATGACTCCGTTGCTGCGTGGCGTCAGAAGCCTAACGTTCGGGAGTACTTGAGGATGAATGCCCGGGATAGCGACAGCGGCGCCGGAGGCAACGTCGGATCCCGCGTTCGGTCGGTATCCAGTCCTTCATTATAGACCAGCCAGAGGTCGGTCCCCTCGGCGAAGGCATAACGCAAACGGACGTTGAAGTCGAGCCTCTCGCTCGTCGAGTTGTATTGCACGATCGAGCTGGCCGACGCGCTGGAGTTCAGTGCCGACCGGACGCGGAGCCGGCCGACTTGCAGTGTTGCCGCCTGGTTGCGCACCGGAAAGTCGAGCCTCGTCAATTGATACTCGCCGCCCAACTCGAGATATGGCGACACGTTCCAGGTAGGGGCGGCAATGACCTGCATCCGGTTTCCGTCGAAGTACGTGCCGCCTCGCGCATCTACGTCCATCCTGAGCTTCGCGCCCGCCGGCATGGACCACACGACCTGGAGGTCGGCAAAGTCGTAACTCCCCGCGGGGACGTCGATCACGCCGCCGATGCTGAAGGGCTGCTGGACGTTTTCGCGAAACCACTTGGGCTCGATCCAGCCGCCACCGCCCGCCTTGGTATCCCACTGGACCCAGACCGCCCACTGTGCCGACTCCAGAGCGTTGTCGCTGTTGCGCCACGTCTGGATCGCAAGCGCGCCGGGATAGATCCGGCGAAAGAAGGAATGGTTGTCGGTGAAGATGAAATAGTTGCCGAAGATGTTTGCCGATGTGAAATCGCTTCGTGGCAGGAAGCCCAGACTGGGCATGAAGGCGGGCCCGGAACGTGTCGCGTTGACCTGGTACTGCAGGCCCCGGCCCACTCGCCGATCCCAGCGCAGGTAGTACTGGCTGCGGTCGTTGATGGACGTGCCTGACGAGTCGGACTCGTCGAACGTTGACATCCACTTGACGGTCAGGTAATCGTCCCCACGCACATGAATCGATGCGTCGGCGCCGAGTCCGGTGTTCTCGTCTCCGCCTCCGCGTAGCGACGTGATCATGAGGCCGGCGGTCGACTGCGGGTTCAGCACGGGGCGACGGAGCCTCAGCACGCCAAAGTTCTCGCTGGGCGAAGTGCCCTGCTCGTCGGTCTGCATCTCGAGCAACCCGACGTCCCATGCGCCGGCGCGTCCAACCAGACGCCCGCCCGCGAGGATGGGAACCGGCGTGAAGTCCGATGCGAGTCCGATGCGGCGCGAGTGGAAGAGTCGCGTGCCGCCGCCACCCACGAAGTCGAACAGGCCGCTGTTTTCCTGGAAGAACCGGCGTCGCTCGGGATAGAAAAGCGGAAAGCGATCGAGATTGACTTGCTGGTCGTCGGCTTCGACCTGCGCGAAGTCGGTGTTGACGGTCAGGTCGAGGGTGAGGCGGCTGGAGAGCGGGTAGCGCACGTCAAGTCCGAGCTCGCTCGCATTGCCGCGTTCGGTGGTGAAGCCGGGTTGTGTTTCGACGACGGCCCGGTTGGTGGAAGCCAGTGCGTAGGGAGTGACATAGAGCGGCGTTCTCGTCCGGACGTCGCGCATAACGACATCTCGCGCGACTGACGGGCGCCTGAACTCGAAACGCGGGTCGATCTCGGGGAATGTGACGCGTTCGCCTGTACGCGATACGAGTCGCGTCAGGGTGAGGCCCATGAGCGCCCGACCATCTGCGCCAACCTTGAAGCCCAGGCTCGAGAAGGGGATCCTGACTTCGCTGAACCAGCCGGTCGCGGTGACAGTTGACCGCGCCGTCCAGAAGGTATCCCAGCTGTCATTGAGGGTCTGGCCGTCGTCGGAAACGAGGATGTCGAAGCGGATGCCGCCGGGAGTGGTGCCGAACCACTTGGCATTCTGGTTGTCATTGAAGGCATCGATGTAGATCGCGAAGGCATCGTCGCCGTTCCAGCGGTCGCGGTAGAGTGAGTTGATGCGGATGCCGTTCGCGTTCTCGTCGTAGAACCAGCCCGCGGCGTAGAAGTATTCGTCGTCGTAGGCGACCTTGACGACGCTCCGTTGTGTCGGCGTGCCCTTGAACACCGGCGCATACATCGTGAGCGGCAGCGCCGGCACGACTTCC
>CBIHMX010000628.1:0-2294 GCA_966211115.1 uncultured Gemmatimonadaceae bacterium
GCGAATAACTGGGCGTGGTGGTCGTTCCTGCTCACCGGAATGATGACCGTGTTTTTTTACGCCCGGTTGTGGCGGCGATCGGGCGTCCTGACGGACCTCGAGTTCTACGAAATCCGTTACAGCGGAAAGGCCGCGTCGTTCGTGCGCGGTTTTCGTGCGGTCTACCTCGGCCTCATCTTCAACTGCTTCATCATGGCGACGGTGAACCTCGCCGCGGTGAAGATCGCGAACGTCGTGTTAGGCTGGCCGATGACGCAGACGCTGGTCGTCTGTGCGGTACTGAACGTCGCGTTTGCCGCGACGTCGGGGCTGTGGGGCGTCCTGGTAACGGACTTCATCCAGTTCGGTATCGCGATGACGGGGTCCTTCGCGGCGGCGTACTTCGCGTTGCAGCAGCCGGAAATCGGCAGCCTGTCGAACCTGATTTCGCAGACGAATCCGGCGACGCTTGCGTTGCTGCCCGATTTCGGAGACTGGGGATTGACGCTGACCGTGCTGATCATTCCGCTCACCATTCAATGGTGGTCGGTCTGGTATCCGGGAGCGGAGCCAGGTGGTGGCAGCTACATCGCGCAGCGCATGCTCGCCGCGAAATCGGAAAACGACGCGATGAAGGGCACGCTGTTCTTCAACTTCGCCCACTACGCCTTGCGACCATGGCCGTGGATCATCGTGGCGTTGTCGTCGATGATCGTGTATCCACAACTCGCGGACATCCAGGCCGCGTTTCCGGACATGGATCCAGCGCTGCTCGGACATGACATCGCCTACCCGGCAATGTTGCGGTTCCTGCCCGTTGGCTGGCTGGGGCTGATGATCGCGGGATTGCTGGCCGCGTACGTGTCGACGATCGCGACGCACCTCAACTGGGGCACGTCGTACCTCGTCAACGACCTGTACCGCCGCTTCATGAAGCCGGGAGAGGACGATCGACACTACGTCGCGGTCGGCCGACTGGTGACCGCGCTGCTCATGCTGATCGCGGCCTCACTCACCTACGTCCTCGACACGGCGCAGGAGAGCTTCCAGTTGCTCCTGTCGATCGGCGCCGGTACGGGTCTCCTGTACCTGCTGCGATGGTTCTGGTGGCGCGTGAACGCGTGGAGCGAAATAGCGGCCATGATGGCGTCGTTCGCCGTCGCGTTAGGCCTCTTCATTGCGCAGAAGGGCGGACTGGCGATGGCGTCGCACGTGTCGCTGCTCATCACCGTCGGGGTAACCACCGCGGTCTGGATTATCACGACGCTGGTCACGCAGCCCACCGAACGGAGCCGCCTGGTCGAGTTCTACAACCTCGTCCGTCCATCCGGACCGGGGTGGGCGCAGGTTCGCGCCGAGTCCGGCCTGCCCGCCTCCACCGATTCCATGGCGAACTCGTTGTTAGGCTGGGTGCTCGGCTGTTTGTTCGTTTACTCGGCGCTATTCGGGACCGGCAGCTATATCTATGGACGTACGGGCCAGGCCCTGGTGTGGACCGTCGTTTTTGTGGTAACCGGGGCCGGCCTGTGGAGGTTGCTGCCCAGAATGTGGAAGAGCTGAAGGCTCATCCCCGATTCCCGATTCCCGATTCCCCATCCCCGAATAATGAAGGCGGTCATTCTGGCGCGCGGCCTTGGGACACGCATGCGCGCGACGAACGCAGGCGCCGAGCTGAGCGCCGAGCAGAAGGCGGCGGCGGACGAGGGGACAAAGGCCATGATGCCCCTGGCGCAGGGGCGTCCCTTTCTGCATTACGTGATCAGTGCGCTCGCGGACGCGGGGATTCGCGAGGTGTGCCTGGTCATTGCGCCTGACGCGACCGAGATCAGGCGCCATTTCCATCATGAACTGACGCTCCGCCGTGTGTTGATCTCGTTCGCCGAGCAGGCCGAGGCGAAAGGGACGGCTGACGCGGTGCTGGCGGCGGAAGGCTTTGTGGGCAGTGACCGGTTCCTCGTCCTGAACGCCGACAACTACTATCCGGTCGACTCGTACCGCGGATTGATCAAGGCTGAGGGAAGCGCGCTCGCGGGGTTTGATCGCGAGGCACTCGTCAGGCAGGGGAACATCGACGCGGAGCGGATCCGGAAGTTTGCGCTGCTGCGTGTATCAGCCGACGGGATGCTGGAAGAAATCGTCGAGAAGCCTGACGCGGCAACGTTCGACGCGATGGGCGAACACGCCCTGGTCAGCATGAACCTGTGGGCGTTCACACCGAGGATCTTCGAGGCCTGCCGACGGGTGAAGCCATCGACACGGGGCGAACTGGAGTTGCCCGAGGCAGTCCGGGTCTTCCTGCGAGACATGGGTGAAAC
>CBIHMX010000629.1:0-2293 GCA_966211115.1 uncultured Gemmatimonadaceae bacterium
ACGGACGTGCAGGTCGTGGCCGAGCGCATCTCGTCGGCGGTCAGCGCGCCGTTCCACCTGAACGGCCGCGAGGTGTTCGTCGGCGTCAGCATCGGCATCGCGTCGATGCAGATGGGCGACTCGCCCGACGACGTGCTGCGCAACGCCGACCTGGCGATGTATTTCGCCAAGAGCCGCCGCAAGGGGCACTTCGCGATCTACGAACCGTCGATGCATAACGAGATGATGGAGAACCTCGAGCTCGAGGTCGACCTGCGCGGGGCGGTGGAGCGCGGCGAGTTCGAGATCGAGTACCAGCCCATCGTCAACCTGGTGACGGGCGAAGTGCACGGTGCCGAGGCGCTGCTGCGGTGGAAGCACCCGACCCGCGGGTATGTTCCGCCGTCGCGCTTCGTGGAACTGGCCGAGGAGACGGGCCTGATCATCCCGCTCGGCCGCTGGGTGCTGCGCGAGGCGTGCCAGCGGGCGCGCGACTGGCGCGTGCACTACCGCGGCCGCCGGCCGCTGCAGATGAGCGTCAACCTGTCCGCTCGCCATTTCCAGGAAGCATCGCTGCTCGACGACGTGCGCGTCGCGCTGAGCGATTCCGGCCTGGAGCCGTGGGCGCTGACGCTGGAGATCACCGAGAGCGTCCTCATGCACCGCTCCGGCGCGACGCTGGAACGGCTGCGCGCGCTCAAGGGGCTGGGGCTCAACCTGGCGATCGACGACTTCGGGACCGGGTATTCGTCGTTAGGCTACCTGCAGCAGTTCCCGATCGACGTCCTCAAGATCGACCGCTCGTTCGTGGAGGCGGTCGGCATCGAGAATGCCGATCCCGTGCTCGCCCGGGCGATCATCGCGCTCGGCCGGACGCTGCAGATCGAGACGGTGGCCGAGGGGATCGAGCGGCCGGAGCAGCGGGATGGCCTGCGCACGCTGGGGTGCACGTTAGGCCAGGGCTATTATTTTGCCCGCCCGATGTCGCCGCAGCGGTTCATCGCCGAGTGCCTGAACAAGACGTTCGAGACGGGAATGGGCGAGGAGTCTGTTGATGACCGTGAGGTCGTGAGGTCGTGAGGAAGCACCAGCCCTTTTGCTTGTCGGTACGCTAAACGAGCGATCTGATAGCGAGAATTCGCTCGGCTGCCCGTTCCAGGGTCTCGCGCTTCTTGCAGAACGCGAACCGCACATAGTTGCTGCCTCGGCCCGGCGTTGCGTGGAAGCTGGAACCCGGTACGGTCGCGATGCCGGCGTCCTTCGCCAGCCATAACGCGAAGTCCCGGTCGCTGGACGTGCTCAGGTCCGAGAAGTCGGCGAGCACGTAATAGGCGCCTTCGGGGACCGAGAACCTGAATCCCGCCTCGGACAGGGCCGAGCAGAGCATCTCGCGCCGCTCGCGATAGTCGAGCGCCATCTGATTGTAGTACACGGGACCGAACGCCAGTCCGACCGCACCGGCTTCCTGCAGTGGCGCCGGGGCGCCCACCGTCAGAAAGTCGTGGATCTTGCGAATGGCGACCGATTCGGTTGGCGGTGCGATCACGTGGCCGAGCCGCCAGCCGGTGCAGCTGAAAGTCTTCGACAGCCCGGAGATCGTGACAGTCCGCTCGCGCATGCCCGGAAAACCGGCCAGCAGGTGGTGGTTGCCTGCATAACGAATGTGCTCGTAGATCTCGTCCGTGAACGCCCAGACATCGTTCGCCACGCACAGCTCGGCGATCGTGTTCAGTTCCTCGCGCGAGAAGACGCGGCCCGTGGGATTGTGCGGGGTGTTGACGATGATCGCCCTGGTGCGCGACGTGAACGCGGCTGCGAGCGCATCCGGATCGAACCGCCAGTCCGGTGGTTCGAGCGCCACGAAGACCGGCTTCGCGCCCGCGAGGATGGCGTCGGGTCCATAATTCTCGTAAAACGGCTCGAAGACGATGACTTCATCTTCGGGATCGATCAGCGCCAGGAACACCGACGCCATCGCCTCGGTGGCTCCGCACGTGACCGTGATTTCGGTCTCGGTGTCGACCGGGAAGTCGTACCACCGCCGGTACTTCTCGGCGATCGCCAGCCGGAGCGATGGCGAGCCCCACGTGATCGCGTACTGATTGACGTCCCCATGGATCGCCGCCGCCGCGGCGTCTTTCATCGGCGCGGGCATGGCGAAGTCGGGGAATCCCTGCGCGAGGTTGATGGCGCCGTGCTGGTGCGCGACGCGCGTCATCTCGCGAATGACGCTCTCGGTGAAGGTGGCGGTGCGAAGGGAGGGCATTGAATCGGGAATCGGGAATCGGGAATCGGGAATCGGGAATCGGGAATC
>CBIHMX010000630.1:0-2291 GCA_966211115.1 uncultured Gemmatimonadaceae bacterium
GCTCATGGTCGCCAATGGCGCGAACGCCGGCAACCTGTCTCCGATCAGCGCGATCGGCATCGTCGCCAACTCGAAGATGGCCGAGGTGGGCCTGGGCGGGCACGAAGGAAAAGTCTGGCTCACGAATTTCCTGGCACACCTGCTGGTCACGGCTGCCGCGTACCTGCTGTCAGGCGGATGGAAGCTGGCCTCGCGTCCGGCGACCGACGGCAGCGACGTGATCCAGCCGCTCGATCGCCGACACTGGCTGACCGTGGCCGTGATCGGTGTGTGGATCGCCGGAGTGATCGGCTTCCAGCTGAGTGTCGGCCTGGCCGCCTTCCTGGCGGCATCCGTCCTGGTGCTCATGTCATTGGCCGACGAAGCGGCGGCGATGAAGCGCGTTCCGTGGGGCGTGATCATCATGGTCTGCGGGGTGACGGTACTGATCGCCGTGCTCGACAAGACCGGCGGCATGGAGCTGTTCACGTCGTTGCTGGCGAAACTCGCCAGTCCGGTCACGGTGAACGGGGTCGTGGCGTTCGTGACGGGACTCATCTCGAGCTGGAGCAGCACCGCCGGCGTGGTGCTGCCGTCCTTCCTGCCGACGGTGCCCGGACTGGTCGAAAAAGTCGGTGGCGGCGATCCGCTGGCGGTTGCCCTCAGCATCAACGTCGGATCGGCGATGGTCGACGTGTCACCCTTGTCGACGTTAGGCGCCTTGTGCGTGGCGACGGTCACCGATCCCGCCGGTGCCCGAGTGCTGTTCCGCCAACTGCTCATCTGGGGCCTGTCGATGAGCGTCGTCGCGGCGCTGCTGTGCCAGGTCTTTGCGGGACTGATCGCCAAGGCCTGACGCTGTCCCGAGGCTGGAGGGACGCGGCGACGTCGAGTGGGACAGCCTGACGCGACATTTTCAGGTTGGCCCGGCCGAAGGTATGTTCCGCGCCATGACAGGAAAATCCCGGATCGTGATCATCGCGCTCGGATCGGCCATGGTTGGCGCGAGCCTTCTCCAGGGTACCGGTCCCACGATGATCGGCGACCCCTACGTCGATTCCGCCGCGGTCGCGAGGGCCGCCTATGCCCGGGCCAGCGCCGCGCTGCGCGCCAACGACCGGCGCACGGCGAAGGCCGAAGCGGCGCGCGCCGCGAACGCGTGGCCGACGCAGCCCACCTACCAGTGGGCGCGGGTGGTCGTCGCCATGCGGATGCGCGACACGGCCACCGTGCTCGATGCCCTGACTCGTTATGCAGACCTCGGGCTCGGGCGGGACCTCACCGTGGACACCGCGCTCGCCAGCCTCGTGCAGCATCCTCCGTTCGCGGCCGTGGCCGCGCGCCACGCGGCGCAGTTTGCGCCGCTGCTCCGCGGGCGCGCCACCGCGGTATTGCCCGACTCCACGTTTTTTCCCGAAGGCATGGACGTCGATCCGCGCAGCGGACTGACCTACGTGGCCAGCATCCGGCACCGGACGATCGCCGAGCTCACGCCGCGTGGCGACTACGTCCGCGAGCTGCTGCCCCGGGGCGGCGCCGGCCTCGGCGCCTTCCTCGCCGTGCGCGTCGACGCCCGTCGGGGCGTGCTGTGGGCAACGATGGCCGGCATTCCGCAGACGGCCGGATACACCCCCGCCGACTCGGGCACCCATGCGCTCCTGCGACTGTCCCTGTCGACCGGCGAGATCGAGAAACGCTGGGACCTGCAGCCCTCGGACAACGGGCACACGCTCGGTGACGTCGCGATCGGCCCGTTAGGCGACGTGTTCGCCAGCGACTCCCGGGACCCGGTGCTGTACCGGTTGCCCGCCGACAGCACCGAGCTCCAGCCCATCCGGCACCCGCTGTTCCGGTCGCTGCAGGGCATCGCGCCGGTGCCGGACGGTCGGACCGTGATCGTTGCCGACTATTCGCACGGGCTGCTGAAGGTCGATGCCCTGACCGGCGAAGTGACCCGCATCGCCGACGGCCCCGGCATGACGTCGTTAGGCTGCGACGGCCTCTCCTGGCACGACGGCGCCGTCGTGGCGGTACAGAACGGCGTCTTTCCGCCGCGGATCGTGCGCTTCGAGCTCGACAGTGCATGGACGAAGATCACGCGGGCCGTGGTCCTCGACCAGAACCTGCCGGTCGCCGACGAACCGACGATCGGCACGATCGTCGGCGACGACTTCATCTACGTCGCAAACAGCCAGTGGGAGAAGTACGGTGCCGACGGTGCATTGTTGCCGCGAGCGGTGCTCAAGCGCCCAGTGCTGCTGCGGGTACCCTTGGATCCGGGAATAGGGAATCGGGAATAGGGAATAGGGAAT
>CBIHMX010000631.1:0-2290 GCA_966211115.1 uncultured Gemmatimonadaceae bacterium
ACATCGAGGTGCTCGCGGCAGGCGTCGATCGAGTGGTCGAGACCGAGTTGCGTTGGCTTGACCGAAATGACGGTCGGAAGTGACCCCCGTGCGATTTCGTCAAACGCGCCCAGGTAGTGGTCGCGGACCCCATCGGCCTGCGACTCACCAGTAAGCGTCTCCCCGAGGCGGGTCACGATCGTTCCGATGCGATCGTTCACCAGCATCTTGGCGGCGGCGAGCGCGTCGGAGAGTTCCTCTCCCGGCATGAACTTCCGGACCGCGCGCCGCGCAAAGGGGCGCCGCATGAAACGCTCCGCGAGCCACTTGTTCCGGGACGCGGCGAGAAAAGCCTTTCGGGCTATGGCCATGGGCAGGAATATGAGGGCCGGGAAGGGAAGGCTCTAGCACGATCGATCCGACATCGGCATGGCGGCAATCAGCAGGCGCAAACACCGTCACGGCTTCAGGTAATGAGCGAGCAGCCGCTGAAGCTCGCCCGTTCTGCGAATCCCGCAAGATGGCGGGAATCGCCGGATCAGGATTTTGTTGGGGTTGTCACAAAAATGGTTTTCCACTAGCGTACTCGTCCCGCGTGGACAACATTTTGCGACCCCGGTCAGGTTTCGGTCGTCAACAGGACGTCAAACGTCCACTCGGCAATCGTTTGCGCATCCAGTGATTCGGCTCGTTACTCTCGGTTCGTTACAGCTCAACAAGGACTCAGGGCCCCTGCTCGCGGGGCGCCGAAAGGTCCTTGCGTTGCTGGCATGCCTCCTGCGGCGTGCGCCCGATCACATGTTGCGTTCGGAGCTGGCCGAGCTCCTCTGGGCCGATCGGCGCGAGACCCAGTCGAAGCAATCGCTTCGTCAGGCACTGGCCGAGTTGCGAGCGATCTTCGGCGACGCACTCATGGCCGACGCCGATGCGGTGCTGCTCGATCCCGAAGCCTGCTGGTTCGATGCGCGCGCGTTCGAGGACGCGGTGAGGGAACATCGTCATGACGATGCCGCGCGATTGTGGTGCGGTGACTTCCTCTCCGGTCTCGATGGCGTGGGCGGCGAGGCATGGACGATCTGGCTGAACGAGGAGCGCAACAGGCTTCGTCAGGCAGCGGCCACCGTGTTCCAGGCGCTGTACGAAGCCAACGAGCAGCGAGACGACCGGAAGGTCGCGATGGATTGGTCGCAGCGATGGTGCGACGTGGCTCCACTCGACGAATCCGCTCACAGGGCACGCATCCAGGCGCTCGTGCGCGCCGGTCGTCCCGTCGACGCCGCCGTCACCTTCGAGGGATTCGTCCGCCGGCTGCATAACGAGAAAGGCGCGTCGCCGTCCGCGGAATTCGAGGCACTGCGCGAGGTCTTCGCCGCTGGCCGCGCCGCGCCGGTCGACAAGGTGGTCATCCGCGGGACGGTCACCATTTCCGGCCTGACGCAATTGGGCGTGGACGCCCGGGCGATCGCCGAAGCCGCCGCCGTCATCGATGGCGTGGCCGATGCCGCCACGCTCCAGGCGATCTCGCACATCACGTCCTTCTCATTCAAGTTCGCCATCGCGGAACTCGTCCAGCACGGGATTCTTGCCGCGGCCGGCGACGGGAAGTGGGAGTTCACGTCGCCGGAGAACCGCGAGCGTGTGTTGAGCGTCATCTCGCGCCATCGTCGCGAGAACCTCGAACGCAGGGTGGCGGAGCGCCTTGGTATCCCGCTCGACCCGAAACGGACGGGCCAGCGCAGGCCCGTCATGCCGAAGGTATCATCTCCGAGGATCGACACTCCTCGAACGCCTGTGCAGCGGCCTGCCGTTGCGCAGCGTGCCGCAGCCTGGATGCCGGCGTTTCGGCCGCGCACGCTGATTGCGGCAGGCATCGGCGCAATTTCGATCGTGTTCGGAGCGAATTGGGCGGCGCGAGTGGCGACGGCAGGTTCCGTCGAACTCGAGCCCGGAAGCACCGTCCTGCTGGAATACGTCAGTGGCGCTTCCGATCCGGCTCTGGCCGGCGCGGTGAATACCGCCGCTGCGCTGGGATTGAGCCAGTCCCGTCACGTCGCGCTCTACCGGCCGAGCGCGGCCACGCGCGACACCGCCACCAACCCGCCTGACGCCGCCGGTCTTCGCGCCCTGGCGAAGCGTGAACGCATCCCGCGGATCATCGCCCTCGACGTGACCGGTACCGACAGCGCTTTGCGCGTGGCGGCTCGCCTCATCGACGGCTCATCTGGCGAGGTGCTCGGCGAGGAATCGATCGAGACCGGTCGTTCGAGACTCGTGGATGACCTGGATCGCCTGTTGCGAAAGGTGCGAGTCA
>CBIHMX010000632.1:0-2290 GCA_966211115.1 uncultured Gemmatimonadaceae bacterium
GTCGCGGACAGTGCCGCTACGCTGCCAAGGAACTGCCGCCGGTTGCCTTCCATTCAATCCTCCAGGTTGCCAGGTCGGGTCGATCTTAGGATAGGCGGCGGTACGGCTGGTAGACAGCCCGAAGGGATGGGCCGGTTGATGAGTTGATGAGTTGAACGGCCCGTGGACCATCCGGCTGACGTGCGGGTGCGCGGTCTGTTAGCATCCAGCCGATGCCCGGCGCACCACTCGCACTCGAAGTTCGCGGTCTCCGTAAGACGTTCGGCACGGTCGTGGCGGTGGACGGACTCGACCTCGAGGTCCGTACGGGAGAGTGCTTCGGCCTGCTCGGACCGAACGGCGCCGGCAAGACCACCACGATCGAAATCTGCGAAGGACTTCAGGAGCCGGATTCCGGCGATGTCATCATCCTCGGCCAGCGCTGGACGTCGGATGAACGCGCGCTGCGCGAACGGCTCGGCGTGCAGCTTCAGGAGACGCAGTTCTCCGAAAAGATCACGGTCGAGGAAACCATCGCACTGTTCCGCAGTTTTTTCAGGCGCGGACCGGCGGTCGATGAGATCATCGGGCTGGTCCAACTCGAGGAGAAGCGCGGAGCGCGGGTCGGCACGTTGTCCGGCGGGCAGAAGCAGCGGTTGTCGGTGGCGTGTGCGCTGGCCGGCGATCCCGACCTCCTGTTTCTCGACGAACCCACGACCGGCCTCGACCCGCAATCGCGGCGTCAGCTCTGGGACCTGGTGGAGCGGCTGCGTGCATCGGGACGGAGCATCGTGCTCACGACGCATTACATGGACGAGGCCGAACGGCTGTGTGACCGCATCGCGATCGTGGATTACGGCAAGGTCATCGCGATCGACACGCCGCGCGGGCTGATCCGTTCGTTAGGCGCTGAGCAGGTCGTCGAAGTGGAGCTGGGCGAAGGCGTGGAAGTCCCCGCCGGCCTGTTCGCGTCTACCACCGGCGTATTGGGGTCGCGGATCGACGGGCCGGTCTGGTCGCTCCAGGTGTCGGCCGCACATGAGGCGGTCCCTGCTGTGCTGAAGACACTCGAGCGTGCGGGCCTGTCGCTGACGGAGCTTCGCACGCACACCCCGACGCTCGAGGATGTCTTCGTGTCGCTGACGGGCCGCCACCTGAGGGAACAATGACAGAACCCGCCAGCGATCGTCCGCCGGCCTGGAATCCTCGTCAGGCAGATGGGCCATCGCCACTGCGGCAGCTGACGCTGATCCGGTTCCGTGAATTCCTTCGCGAGCCGGAAGCGGTGTTCTGGACGTTCATCTTTCCGCTCCTCCTGGCGGGCGGCCTCGGGCTGGCGTTCCGATCGCGGCCGTCGGACGTCGCCAAGGTCGGGGTGCTCACCACCGCACCGGCGAGCGCGATGGTGACGGAGGCGCTGGCCGGCGACAGTTCGTTGCAACTCGTCAGCCTCGACGATACCGCCGCGGTCACGGCGCTGCGCATCGGGACCGTCGCCCTGGTGGTCGTGGCGCGCGATTCGAATGACGTCGAGTACCGGTACGATCAGGCCCGGACCGAGGCCCGCACGGCGAGGCTGATGGTCGACGAGGCGCTGCAACGGGCGCGAGGCAGAACCGACGCCGTGGCGGTGACCGAGTCGCTCGTGAGCGAACGCGGTTCGCGGTACATCGACTTCGTGCTTCCCGGCCTGCTGGCGATGAACCTGATGGGCAGCGGGATGTGGGGGATCGGCTTCAGCATCGTGGACGCGCGCAAGAAGAAGCTCCTCAAGCGATTCGTCGCGACGCCGATGCGGCGGCATCACTACCTGATGTCGTTCCTCGCCATGCGACTCGGCCTGATGGTCATCGAAGTCACGGTCATCTCCACGTTCGGGTACTTTGCGTTCGGCGTTCCCATGCGGGGGTCGCTGGTGGCGTTCAGCGTCGCCTGCCTGCTCGGCGCGCTGGTGTTCGGGTCGTTAGGCCTGCTGGTCGCGTCACGGGCGCGGACCATCGAGGCGGCCTCCGGCCTGATGAACCTGCTGATGCTGCCCATGTGGGTGGCGTCGGGCGTTTTCTTCTCGGCCGGCAATTTTCCCGATGCCGTGCAGCCGGTGATCCAGGCGCTGCCGCTGACGGCGGTCGTCGACTCCATACGAGGCATCATGATCCAGGGACTCGGTTGGCCGCAGCTCCTCCCCGAATTCGCGATCGCGGGCACCTGGCTCGTGCTCAGCTTTTCGATTGCACTCCGATTCTTCCGCTGGCGATGAGCGAATCGCGCACGAAGGTCGTCCTCGCGTTTGCGTCGGTCTACCTGATCTGGG
>CBIHMX010000633.1:0-2284 GCA_966211115.1 uncultured Gemmatimonadaceae bacterium
TCGCTCAGGGCTGGAGAAACTGACGGATCACTGGCGCGATTGCCTCAGTCTCCGGATCATGATCCTGGCCCGCCAGCGTTTTCCGACTCGAATTGGCCAGCACCTTCCGCAGTGCGTTCATGCCAACCGGTATCATCGGGATGGTCTTCTCGCCGTCGAGAAGCAGGATCGGGACTTTGTTGGACCGAAAACGCTCGGGCCACTTCTGGTTCGGATACGCTGCATCGGCGATCTTCGAGTCATAGATGAGGGTAGGGGCATCGCCCGTCGCCGGGCGGCAGATCCTCGGCCGACGAGGGGGTGTACAACGTACGGACGACCTGACAATGTCACTGAATCGCACACGTCTCAGTCCGCCGGTTCCGGCGAAATCGGCGTCCGGAGCTTTCACTCGCGATAATCCAGGAACCTGACGCGGATGGCGCGAAAACACGAGGATGGAGCATGCGTGAACGTAAGGAGACCAGTAGCCTGGCCTGCAGGAGTACGAGTTGAAGCAGTGAAGAGGTGAAGAATGGGGGAACGGGCGAGAGTCCGGTCCCCGCTGTCTGGTGAGTGGCCATTCACGACATGAACGATTATCGAAATCGAACGCTGAACGGTATGCGCAGGAAGACGTCAGCGTGAGTGAGGCCGAAATGACAAAGGTGACATGCTGTCTATGGCGGTTCTGGCTCTTTGGCCTACTCGTTAGCGCAGTGCCGAGGCTCGGGCTCGCACAAGACTCATCAGAATACCCTTCTCTGTCGTCCGTGCTGCGTATCGGCGCACCGTCTCTAACAATCGGGGAGAACCACAGAGAAGGTCCGGCGTTGTTCGGCGTTATCAAGGGCGTTGCAATTGACGGCCATCAACACATCTATGTGCTCGACGCGAGTACGCACAACGTGCGACGCTTCAATTCGTCCGGACAGCACGTTGCGACTGCTGGACGAAGCGGTCGCGGGCCAGGTGACTTGGCGCAGCCGTACTCTATCTGGCATGACGGTGACGAAACGTTATACGTCGTCGACTTGCTGAACGGAGTCAACGTTTTCGGTACGCGAGGCTCGCGCATTCAGTATCGGGGGCGGTTCGCGGAGGGGAGAGGTGTCATGGCCGTCTGCAAATTGAACGGTCAGCTGATCGCCGCGGGCTATTACGATAAACATATCCTTCACGCACTGGATGCCGACGGGCGAATTGTAAAGTCTTTCGGCAGCGCATTTCGTCCTGATACAGATGAGGTGGTCCAGAAAGTCGGTAACTCAGGTTCTATTGTCTTGACCTGCGATGAACCGAATCAGCGGCTCTATGTAGCTCAGGCCGCCTTGGGAAAGGTCAGGTCGTACAATGCCGACGGCAAGGTCCTCTGGGAGTCGGTCCTTCCAGGGTTTCGCGGGTCTCAGGTATTTAGAGATCGAAAGGGAGCGGTCGTTACCTTATTTCCCAAGCACAAGACCGAGGCGATTCTGCCGTTAGGCCACGATCATGTCGTTCTGCAGGCGCATCACAAGGAACGCCGAATGGCACCAAACGCGACTCGCAGTCCCGACCGTGCTCGCGGCGTCGAAATGGATTTAGGTGTAATCACATACGTCATATCGGTTACAAATGGGCGGGTAATAACGCGGCAGTATGGTGGTCCTTTTCTGATGTCGCGTGCACCTGGAGGCATCGAAGTTGCTGCTTACGACGATGACCCTTTTCCACGGGTATTTTCGCTGCCCGTGTCCATCGTAAGCAAGTGACCCTGGGACTAGCCGGCTGATAGCACTCTGATTCCACTTCACTCGGGGAGGTGGCATGAAACGAAGCGTCTTGGTGACGGCGTTCTCCGCGATGCTGTCTGCGCTTGGAGCAGTCTCCGGACCGGATCACAAAGTGAAGTCTCAGCGCAGGGAATTTCGAACAGAATCTGCGACACGGAGGGCGTGTGCACGGTGTGGTCTCAACTCGAATGCTGCTACGGTCAGTCAAGCGGCGGATCCTGCAACACAGGCTGGCCACCACCGTGCCCAGAGTGCGGGACGACTGCTGCTCAAGCGAATGTCCGAACCAGTAGGCGTCGCTGTGCAGCCTCAGTTGAAATGTGACTCCCCACCGCTCCACACTATGGAGCACGGAGGAGTCCATGAACGAATCGAACGGAAAGACCAGGAACCGCCGCCACTTCACGGCTGAGGACAAGGCGACCATCCTCAAGCGTCACCTCGCCGATAAGGTCGCGATCTCGGATCTCTGCGAAGAGTACCACATCCAGCCGAGCCTCTTCTCTCTCTGGCAGCGGCAGGCGCTGGAGATC
>CBIHMX010000634.1:0-2283 GCA_966211115.1 uncultured Gemmatimonadaceae bacterium
GGCCAACACCGCTCTTTCTTGCGCCGTACGCGGGCGTTCGCAAGGTGACCTTCAACCTTATCCAGGACGATGCGGTTCTCGCTCGCTACGACCAGACCGTTGCGCGCATCGGCCTCAACGTGGGCGTGAATCTGGGTGCCCGAAGCGATCTCCGTGGGGGCGCATTTGTCGGCCGTACCTCAGCCTCCATCGAGGTTGGAGATCCTGGCTTTCCCGAACTGCGCGGGAAGGAAACGGGCGCGGAACTCGTGTGGCGGTTCGACACGCAGGACAGCCCGGTGGTGCCCTCGACAGGGCTCTCGTCACAGGTACGCCTATCGCGCATCTTCGACGGTCCCGACGTTGCCGTGCGCGATCAGACCTTCACATACAACGCCGCATTGACACAGTTGACTGCCTCCGCGAACCAGTTCTGGAGCGTGGGGCCCGCCGGTCGCCTGTTCGTCTCTGGATCGATCGGCACGTCCTTCGATTCGGTGCCGCTACCGACGAATCTATTCGCACTGGGCACCCCGTTCAGGTTGGGTGCCTACCGCGCCGGCGAGTTGCGCGGCCCCAAGTACTACGTCGTGACAAGCGGCTACCTTCGACGCGTCGGCCGCTTGCCCGACTTCATGGGCGGGCCAGTGTTCGCTGGCGGCTGGCTCGAAAACGGAGATGCGTTCGAGGAGTGGAAGCGCGCGGGATGGCGAACAAACGGAGGGCTGGGGCTCGTCATGGACACGTTAGTCGGCCCCCTCATCCTTGCGGGCTCGTGGAGCTTTGACGGACGGTGGCGCACGTACCTGGCGATCGGGCGCGCGTTTCGATGAGGCCCGACCGCGATGTCACTCTCCCGGCAGATCCTCATCGCGTTGTCTCTGGGTCTTGCGGTGGGGAAGGCAGACGGGAGCAATGCATTCGCGCTGGTGATCCGCAATCGCTACCTGCTGCTCATCGGTCTGATGCTGATGCTGTTCTACTGCGTGGATGCCACCGGTGAGTACATCCTCGGCCGCATAGTCAGCGATCGTGCGGCGGATGCCGTTCAGACGGGCCGTGCCGGCGGCCTCGCTGTCGAACAACTCATCGGCCGTTTCTACTCTCGTTACTTCGCATTGGTGAACATCGGCAGCCTGCTGCTGCAGCTGCTGCTGCTGGTATCCCGCATCGTCAAGTACGCCGGGGTGAGCAACGCCGTAACGGTTCAGCCCGCACTCGCCGTGCTCGCGTACCCGCCGCAACCAGGCCGACGGCCAGGCCGTGCCGTCCGAGCTGCAGGCGAGCGCCGCGGCCTACTACGGAACGTACGCCGTCGACCCCGAGCGGTACGTCGTCACCCACCACGTCGCGGCGTCGCTCCGCGCGTCGGAGGCAGGGACGATCGAGCGGCGTTACACGCTGCGCGGCGACACCCTGGTACTCACGGCTGACGCCCTGTACGAGGGCGCGACCGTCACGCATACACTGGTCTGGCGGCGAGCGGTGGATGACGGGCGATGACGAACTTGGCTTGACCCGATTCAGTGAAGGCGCCTCATTGATGACCTGACGCTGATGCGCCAGCTCGGAGTCGTGCGATGACCCTTCCTCACATTTGGCATCTCTTCCAGACCGGCCACTTCGCCCGCAGGGACCCGCACCAACACCTACGTCTGATTGACGGCGACGCCCCGCTTCGCAATCATGGACATCTGACCGCCTCGCCAGGACCACTGCGTTCATGCTGATGGAGCCCGAGGTGCACCGGTCTCGAGCTCGACTCGCGGTTGATGAGCCGAGCGCAACGAAAAGGAACTGGCTGCAGTGATGGCCCACCTGAATGCGAGCGCAAGAACTTCCAGTGGCTCGTCCTTGATGCCGCGGCTCTCGGCAGCTGCAATCCTGTCGTGCGTCTCGGTTGCATGCGGCGGCGGTGGCCCGACGGCGCCCTCACGCGGCGCTGTGGTCACGTTCCAGGTCGTGGACGAAACCTTCCGAGTTCATCTGCTCGATGAGAGGCAGATGAATGCCGCCCATCAAGCAGTGAACGGCGGGCGCGCACGCATTCCCAATGGCCGCATCGTCGCAGGGGCTGGCGTGAACGCCCAGTCGATCGCGTTCTTCAGGACGCAAGGTAGTGACGTCAGCGCCGAATGAGGACCTCATGAGCAACATCACACGCGGCTTTCACGGCCGAGCTTCTCGCCGGCACACGACTCGGCTGCCGCCAGGACAGCACCTCACCCGCGACTTTCCGGTGCTCTCCGCCGGGCGCATCGACCTGCCGTCCGTCAAGGAGATGCTGGACGATCTTGGCGGGGT